>NZ_JBHTJA010000008.1:0-135111 GCF_042675525.1 Actinomadura sediminis | reverse complement strand
GCGCCGCCCGTCCCCGCGCGGGCCGCGCCCGGACGTCCGGCGGCGGAGCGGACGGCCGCGCCCGCGGACCCGGTCGGCGGGCCGCAGCTCGCCAGCCGCGGCATCGTCGTCGACGAGGCGCCGGGGGTGCCGGAACTCCCGAAGATCAAGGCGGCGTCGTACCTGATCGCCGACGGCGCCACCGGGGACGTGCTGGCCGCGAAGGACGCGCACGGGCACCACCTGCCGGCGAGCACGATCAAGGTGCTGACCGCCGCGGCGCTCGTCCCCCGCCTGGACGCCGACCGGCTCGTCCGCCCCTCGCAGGCGGCGTGCGACGTCGAGGGGACCAAGGTCGGCCTGACCCCGAAGATGAAGTACAAGGTCTCCGACCTCTTCTACTCGATGCTGATGATGTCGGCGAACGACTCGGCGGTCGCGCTCGCCGAGGCCAACGGCGGGGTGCCCAAGACGCTCGCCGACATGAACGCCTACGCCCGCAAGCTCAACGCGCTCGACACGGTGGCCGGGTCCACGAACGGGCTCGACAAGGACCTCGGCCTGAACGTCCGGACGCAGCACACCTCGGCGTACGACCTGGTGCTGATCCTGCGGGAGGGCATGAAGAACGCCGACTTCCGCGAGTACATCTCCCAGATCGACCACGACTTCCCGGCGCCGCCCACGAAGAAGCAGCGCGAGCAGGGCAAGAAGGGCGGCTACCCGATCCACACGCACAACCGGCTGCTGCCGGGCGAGCGGCACGAGTACCCGGGGATGCTCGGCGGCAAGAACGGCTACACGATCGCCGCCAAGCAGACGTACGTCGCCGCCGCGCAGCGGAACGGCCGCACCGTCTACATCTCGCTGATGGGCGCCGAGGTGCAGCCGTCCGAACTCGCCACGCAGCTCCTCGACTGGGGCTTCGCGGCGCAGGGCAAGGCGCGGCCGGTCGGGAGGCTCGCCGAGCCCGTCGGGGCCGAGAAGGAGGCCGCCGATCAGTCCGGCAACCTCCTGCCGGACGCGCCCCTGGCCTCGGACGACTCGTCGCGCACCTGGGTCGTGGTCGCGGGCGGCGCGGCGGGCGCCGTGCTCGCGGCCGGGACGCTCGTGCTGGTGCTGCGCCGCCGCAGGCGCGACGACCCGTTCTCGTAGGCCGCGCCGCCGGCACGTCCGCCCGTCCCGCGCTCGCCGGAACCGGGCTCGCCGTCGCGGGCCTCGTCACCGCCGGCCGCCCGCTCGTCCCGCTCGGTCTGCGCGGCGTGCTCTTCTTCTTCGGCCTGTTCGACTTCGTCGTAGGCTTCCGCCTCGGCCTCGGCGGTGATGACGACGCGGCGGGTGGCCGTCCAGCCCGCCACGTACAGGACGAACCGGGACGCGACGTTCATCCACACCATCAGCCCGACGAGGACGGCGAACGACGCGTAGACCGGGTTCTCGGTCGTGCGGCTGATCAGCAGGCTCGCGACCTGCTTGAGCACCTCGAAGCCGACCGCGCCGAACACCGCGCCGCCCGCGATGCTGCGCCACGGGGCGCGGGCGCCGGTCAGCCGGGTGAACAGCACCAGGAAGATCATGGCGTTGAACGACGTCGCGATCGTCAGCGAGAGCAGCCGCAGGGCGGTGCCCGCGCCGGTGACGTTCTCGAGGCCGAACCAGCCGAGCACGACCCCGGTCGCGGCGGTCGTCACGGTCGAGGTCGCGATGCCGCAGATGAGGATGACACCGAGCAGCGCGAGCACGGCGACGTCCCACAGCCGCAGCAGGACCGGGTTGCCGCCGCCGTCCGGCTCGTTGCCCCACATGTCGCGCAGCGACTCGCGGAGCGTGTTCACCCAGCCGAGCCCGGCGACGAGCAGGCCCGCGATGCCGATGACGCCGACGGCCGTCTTCGACTCGGCGACCTGCCGCACCTGGAGCTCCTCCGACAGGCCCGGCAGCAGCGAGTCGATCGCCTCGACGAAGTAGCCGCGCACCTCGTCGCTGACGCCGACCAGGTAACCGAGCAGCGCGTACGCGAGCGCGAGCAGCGGGAAGAAGGACAGGAAGCCGTAGCAGGTCAGGGCGGCGGCCAGGCGGTTGCCGTGCCGGTCCTGGTACCGCGCGAACGCGCGCACCTGGTGGTCCAGCCAGGGCCGGCGTGCGCGCTGGCGGTGCAACAGGTCTTTACCGTCGTTGAGGAGGGCCTCGCCCCGCTTTTGCACCTTGTTGATCACCTGCCGCATAAGCGCAACGTACCCGGCCGTGCACGCTCGAAAGCGGCCCGGGGGCGCCCGGTGCACGAACGTCGCGTCGCGCCGCCCGGATGCCCGCACGATCGGCGGGTGCCGCCCCGGCGGCCTGGCCTCGGGTGCGCGAGGCGCTACGGGGCGTCGGGGCCCTCGCGGCCGATCGCGGCGTCGCCGAAGAGGTAGTCGCGCTGCGGGCGCCAGACGCCGTCGCGGCCGTGCTCGTAGAGGGCGAAGCCCCACACGTCGAAGTCGGCGCGGAAGTCGGCGAGGTCCTTGAACGCGCGGTCCATGACCACGTCGGGCAGGTGGTGCGCGATCGTCACGTGCGGGTGGTACGGGAACGCGAGCGGACGTTCGAGGGGCCCCGACGAAACGCGCGCCTGGAGGCGTTCGCAGCCGCCGATCCCTTCGGCGAGGGCCACGAACACCACCGGAGAGACGGGGCGGAACGTTCCGCTGCCACGGAGCCGGATGACGAACGGGTGCTCCGCGCGGGCGATCGTCCGCAGGTGGTGGTCGATCAGGCCGAACGCGGCGGCGTCCACCTCCGTCGGCGGCAGCAGGGTGATGTGGGTGGGGATGGCGCCGGCGAGCGGGTCGCCGTAGGACGCGCGCCGCGCCTGCAGCCAGGACCCGAAGGGCTCGGGGACGGGGACGGCGACGCCGATGGTGCGGGCCTCCGGGTGGGCGGGGACGGCCCGCATGCCGCCCACGAAGGTGTCCGCGATCTGCCGGTCCGCGACCGGCCGCTCCGTGGCGCGTCCCGCGGAACCGGCGTCGCCGGCGCCGGGCGGGCGGGGCCGGTCAGCGGCCACGTCCCACGAATCCCACGCGTTCGCGCACGGTGTCCATCGTCCGTGCGGCGACCTTGCCGGCGCGCTCGGCGCCGAGCGCGAGGAGCCGGTCCAGCTCGGCCTCGTCGGCCAGCAGCTCCCGGGTGCGCTCCCGGATGGGGGTGAAGGTGTCGAGGACGGCCTGCGCGATGTCCTTCTTGAACTGCCCGTACCCGGAGTCGGCGTACCGCTTCTCCAGGTCGGGGATCGGGGTGCCCTCCAGCGCGGAGAAGATCCGCAGCAGGTTGGTGACGCCCGCCTTGTTCTCCTCGTCGTAGACCACCTCGGTGCCGGTGTCGGTGACCGCGCGCATGATCTTCTTGCGCATCGGGCCGGGCTCCTCGAGCACGTCGATGATCCCCTGCGGGGACGACGCCGACTTGCTCATCTTCGCGGTCGGCTCCTGCAGGTCGGTGATCTTCGCGGCGCCCTCGGGGATGAACGCCTCCGGCGGGACGAACGTGTCGCCGAACCGGTGGTTGAAGCGGTTCGCGAGGGTGCGGGTCAGCTCCAGGTGCTGCCGCTGGTCCTCGCCGACGGGGACCCGCAGGACGCGCTCGCCGTCCCCGGGCTCCGGCGAGTACAGCAGGATGTCGGCGGCCTGCAGGATCGGGTACGTGAACAGGCCCACGGTCGTGTTCGACTGGCCCTGCTTGGCGGACTTGTCCTTGAACTGGGTCATCCGCCCGGCCTCGCCGAACCCGGTGAGGCAGCCCAGCACCCACGCCAGCTCGGCGTGCTCGGGCACCTGGCTCTGCACGAAGACGGTGGCGCGCTCCGGATCGACGCCCATCGCGAGGAGCTGCGCGGCGGCGACCTTGCTGCGGCGGCGCAGGACCTCCGGGTCGTGCTCGACGGTGATCGCGTGGAGGTCGACGACGCAGTAGAACGCCTCGTGCGTGTCCTGCAGCGAGACCCACTGCCGCAACGCGCCCAGGTAGTTGCCGAGGTGGAACGAGTCGGCGGTGGGCTGGATCCCCGACAGGACGCGCGGCGCCGCGGCGGGGGCGGTGGTGGGGTCGAACGCTTCGGGCATGTGCACGGACCGATTCTCTCAGGTGTCTGCGGAGGCGCCGCGTCCGGCGGCGCCGCTGACCGCCCGCGGGACGTCGCCCCGCGCGTCCCGCCCATCATATTCGGCGTTCCGCGGACCGGACGGTGCCCGCTTCGGGTTGCGGATAGCCTGGACGGCACCCCCGCAGCGTCGCCCCACCGTCACCTCGAGGAGGCCGTTCGTGAAGCTGCTCGTCACCGGAGGCGCCGGCTACATCGGCAGCGTCGTCTCCGCACTGCTGCTGGAGGCGCACCACGAGGTCGTCGTCCTGGACGACCTGTCCACCGGGCACGAGGACGCCGTCCCGGCGGGCGCCCGGCTGGTGCGCGGCACCCTGCGGGAGCGGGCCGCCGACGTGCTCGGCGGCGCGGGGTTCGACGCCGTGCTGCACTTCGCCGCGAAGTCGCTGGTCGGCGAGTCGGTGCAGAACCCCGGCCTGTACTGGGACAAGAACCTCGGCGAGTCCCTCGCGCTGCTGGACGCGATGCGCGTCACGGGCGTCCCCCGGATCGTGTTCTCGTCGACGGCCGCGACCTACGGGGAGCCGGAGTCGACGCCGATCCTGGAGACCGACCCGACCCGGCCCACGAACCCGTACGGCGCGTCCAAGCTCGCGATCGACACGGCGCTCGCCGAGTACGCGCGGCTGCACGGCATCGGCGGCGTCTCGCTGCGGTACTTCAACGTCGCGGGCGCCTACGGCACGCTCGGGGAGCGGCACACCGTCGAGACCCACCTGATCCCGAACGTGCTGAAGGCCGCGGGCGGCGAGGGCGCCGAGCCGGTGAAGCTGTTCGGCGACGACTACCCGACGCCCGACGGCACCTGCATCCGCGACTACATCCACGTCGAGGACCTCGGGCGGGCGCACCTGCTGGCCCTCGACGCCTGCGAGCCCGGCGCCCACCGGATCTACAACCTGGGCAGCGGCACGGGCTACTCGGTGAAGGAGGTCGTGGACGTCTGCCGCGAGGTGACCGGCCGCGACATCCCGGCGGAGGTCGCGCCGCGCCGCGCGGGCGACCCGGCGGTGCTCGTGGCGTCGTCCGACCGGATCCGGGGCGAGCTGGGCTGGAAGCCGGAGCACGACCTGCGCGCCATGGTCGGCGACGCCTGGACCTTCATCCGCTCCCGGTGACCGCTCCCCCGGCGGCCGCCCCGCTCGCGGCCGCGTTCGAGAGCGCGTACGGGCGGGCGCCGGACGGCGTCTGGCGGGCGCCCGGCCGGGTCAACCTGATCGGCGAGCACACCGACTACAACGACGGCCTCGTGCTGCCGTTCGCCCTCGCGCAGGGCGTCACGGTCGCGGCGGCGCGGCGGGACGACGGGATCGTCGAGGCCCGCTCCCTGCGGGCGTCGGCCGCGCCGGTGACCGCACCCGTGGACGGCGGCCCGGTCACCGCCGAGGGCTGGCCGCGGGAACGCGCGTGGGCCGCGTACCCGGTCGGCGTCGCGCGGGTCCTGCACGGCGCCCTCGGGACGGGCGGCGCCTCCCTGCTGATCGACGCCGATCTGCCGGCGGGCGCCGGGCTGTCGTCGTCCGCCGCGCTGGAGTGCGCGACCGCCCTCGCCCTCTGCGACCTGCACGGCCGCGCCCCCGACCGCCGGGAGCTGGCGGCGCTGGCGCAGCGGGCGGAGAACGAGCAGGTCGGTGCCCCCTGCGGGATCATGGACCAGTCGGCGTCGCTGCTGTGCACGCCCGGCAACGCGCTGCTGCTGGACTGCCGCAGCGGCCTGTCCGGGCCGGTCCCGTTCGCGCCCGGCGACGCGGGCCTGACGCTGCTGGTCGTCGACACCCGCGCGAGCCATGACATCGGCGACGGCGGCTACGGGCGGCGGCGCGCCGAATGCGAGGAGGCCGCGGCGCTGCTCGGCGTCCCCGCGCTGCGCGACGTCGAGGACCTCGCGGGCGCGCTCGGGACGCTGCGCGACCCGGTACTGCGCCGCCGCGTCCAGCACGTCGTCACCGAGAACCACCGGGTGGAGGCCGCCGCCGGGCTGCTGCGCGCCGGGGCCGTCGCCGAGCTGGGCGCGATGCTGAACGCCTCGCACCTGTCGCTGCGGGACCAGTTCGAGGTGTCGTGGCCGCAGGCGGACGCCGCCGTGGACGCCGCACTGCGCGCGGGCGCCCGCGGCGGCCGGATGATCGGCGGCGGGTTCGGCGGCTCGGTGATCGTCCTCACCGCGGCCGACCGCGCCGACCGCGTCCGCGCCGCGATCACCGCCGCGTACGCCGACCGCGGCTGGACGGCGCCCGCCTTCCTGGACGCCGTCCCGTCCGCCGGTGCCCGCCGCGCCGCCTGACCGGCGAGAGCGGCGGCGGCCGGCGGGCAGGCACGCGGGCGCCGGTCAGGCGCCCGCGGAGCCGTCGTCGGGGTGCTCGCCGAGCGCGGCGGTGATCTGCGCGAGGAGGCCCTCGGCGTTGCGGGCCGCGTCCTCCTCGTCCAGCGAGCGGAAGCCCTCCGCGGCGGCGGACGCCCGCTCGGCGGCGGCCGGGAGCCGCCCGGTCTGCGCGAGCAGGCGGGCCGCGTCGAACGCGATCAGCGCGGTGTGCCAGATCCGCGCCGGTTCGTCCTCGGCGGGCAGGTCGGCGAGCGCGGCCCGGGCGTCCTCGATCCCGGCGTCGGCCGCGTCGGCGTCGCCGCTCCACAGCCTGCACATCGCGGCACGGCGCAGCGCGTTCACCCGGCCGTAGGGGTTCGCGGCCCGCCCGTACGCCTCGGCGGCCTCCGCGAACCGCTCGGCGGCGAGGGCGTCCCGGTCCAGGTTCGTCAGGACCTCGCCGGACTCGTCGAGGAAGTGCGCCCGCGCCTCCTCGTTCCCGTCCTGCGCGGCGAGCCCCGCCATGGCGGCGAACGCGTCCGCCGCGCCCGGCTCCCCCAGCTCCTTCTGCGCGTGCGCGATGATCAGCCGGCAGCGGCGTTCGGCGATCGGGTCGCCGTCCTCCCCGGCCACCCCGGCCAGGGCCTCCTCCGCGACCTCGGCCGCCTCCAGGTGCCGGCCGACGCCCATGTAGGCGGCGGCGAGGTCGACCCGCAGGCCGACGGCCGGTTCGTGCAGGCCCTCGGCGGTCCACGCCGCGACGCCTTCCACCAGGTCGGCGACGGCGTCGGCGGGACGGTCGGCGGCCAGCAGCGCCCGGCCGCGCTCCCCGTGCGCCGCCGCCCGCATCGGCCCCGCCACGGTCGGCACGGCGAGGACCTCGTCGAGCAGCGCGACGATCTCCTCCGAGGCGGCGTCCGACTCGCCGGCGGTCCGCCCGAGGACCTGCGCGAGCATCAGCGCCGCCGCGGCGGCCTTCTGCGGCTCGTCCTGCGCGCGGGCCCCGTCGAGGCTGCGCCGCAGCGCCTCCGCGCCCGCCGCGGCCTCGCCGCTGAGCACCAGCGCGCGGGCCCGGACGAAGTCGACGTCCGGGTCCCGGTCGGGCGCGTCCCCGGGGACGATCCGGTCGAGCGCGGCGAGCGCGTCCGCGGGCCGGTCCTGTTCGAGATGGCCGTCGGCGAGCCGCAGCAGCGCCGACACCAGGTACGCGTCCTCGGTCGGGTGCACGGCGAAGAAGTCGACGGCGGCCGTCAGGTCCGCCATCCCGTCCGGGTCGCCCGTGCCGACGCGGATCTCCCCCAGCCGGCTGAGCGTGCGGTGCCGCCGCTCCTGCTCGTCCAGGTCGGCGAACCGGCGGGCCGCCTCCGCCCACGCCGCGATCGCGCCCGCCGTGTCGCCCGCGACGGCCCGCTCGACGCCGCGCCCGTCCAGCCTGCGGGCCGCCTGCAGCGGCGTCGGCTCGACCTTCTCCGCGACGGCGTCGAACCGCCGCCACGCCGCGAACGTCCGGTCCATGTCGCGGCCGCTGCGGCGCCGGTCGGTGATGTCGAGCAGCTCGTCGAGATCGTCGATCGCCTCGACAGCCTCGACATCCCCGGCCGCCCCGGCGGCCCCGGCCAGGGACGGGGCGGCCGGCGGGCCCGCCGGGCGGCGGTGGTGCTCCGCCAGCGGCACGTACTCCACGACCGGCTCCGCCTCGATGATCGCCCGCACCCTGTCGCCCTGCCGCGACGTGCCGTTGCGCGCGTCGAACCGGGCCGCCAGCTCCGTCGCGAACGCCGCCAGCTCCGCGCGCAGCGCCAGCACCGGGACGCCCGCCGCCGCGCGGACGCCCGCGGCGGGCCGCCGCAGCGTCGCCGCCCCGTGCCCCGCCGCCGACGCCCGGCCCAGCACCAGCGCCGCCGACGCCGCGAACCGCATCGCCGCGTGCGGGTGCGGCGCCCGGTCCAGCCAGCCGAGGTGCCGCTCCACGATCTCCACCCCGCGCGCCTCGTTCCCGGTCAGCCCGCAGAACTCCAGATGCTCCCCGATGTCCGCGAGATCCGCGAGCTGCGTCCGGTGCACCCGGTACGCGCGTCGGTGCATCTCCGCGGCCTCCGCGTACCGTCCCGTCCGCAGATACACCTGCATGAGGCCCGACTGGACGCCCTGCGGCTGCTCCGAGCACGTCAGTTCGGCGTTCAGCACCGGCGCCGCGACCTCCAGCGCCTCGTCGTACCGGCCCGCGTCGAGCAACTGGTACAGCATCCCCGTCGGGTCGCAGCCCGCGCAGTCCGACAGCTCGTCGCGCTCCGCCGCCCGCCACTTCGCGAACCAGTCGAGCGCCGCCGGGTCCCCCACGTGCCGCGCCACCGCGCACCGGTAGTGGTAGACCGCCTGCAGGCTGTGCCCGCCCGCGCGGTACCTGCGCTCCATGTCGTCCAGCACCGCGTACGTCCGGTCCAGCGGGATCTCGGGGAACTTCGTGAGCGCGTTCACCACCGCCTTCATCTGCCACAGCAGCGAATGCGCCGCCCCGAACCGGCCCGGGTCGCGATCGTGGTCGGCGAGGGTCCGGCTGAACGTCGCGAACGCCTTCGCGGGCTCCCCGCCGTAGTGGTACGCGTTCGTCAGCGCGATCCGCACCCGGAACGCCAGCTCCTCATCGCCCGCCGCGTCCGCGCGGCGCAGCGCGTCCTCGACCAGGACGGTCCTCGCCTCCCCGTAGGGCAGCTCCTCCGCCCGCCGCATCAGCTCGTAGACGTCCTCAACGCTCACTGTGCCCCTCCGGGGTGTGGACGGCCCACTCCAGCAGGCCGATGAACGAACGGTTCAGCACGGCCGTGTCGGCGGGCCGCAGCGGATGGTGGCCGAGCAGCAGCGCCTGCCCGTACAGGGCCTGGACGGCGACCTCGACCGGGCCGCCGTCGCCGAGCGCGGTGATCCGCCTGGTCAGCGGGTTGCGATGGTTCAGCACGAGCTGCGGACGCTCGACCCCGACGGTGCCGCCGACGGCGCCGAGGACGTCCGCCCACAGCTCCCCCGCCTCCTCCTGCGCCCGCGTCAGCTCCTCCCGGAACCGCGCGTCGCGGGACGACAGGAACAGCGCGGGCAGCGACGCCGGATCGAAGTCGCGGACCACCACCTCGCAGCCCAGCCGCTCCACCGCCCGCTGCGCCGCCGCGAGGAACGGCCGCAGCGCCAGCTCCGCGGCCGGGTCGACCACCCCGAACGTCGTCACCAGCTCCGCCGCGTCCAGCCGCGCCGTCGCGATGTCCGGATCGATCGCCGGGAGCCGCTCGAGGATCTCCGCGTCGTGCACGTAACCGGCGTTCACCAGCCCCACGCCCTGCGCGCCCGCGACCGCCGACAGCCGCCGGAACTCGTCCACGCTCGTGGTGAACCGCCCGTCCGGATGCCGCCGCCGGAACTCCGACAGCGTCATCGGGCCCGCCGACGTCTCGTACTCCAGCCACCGGTCGACGATCCGCAGCATGTCGTCGTCGTGCAGCGCCATCGCCTTCACGCCCAGGTGATGCAGCCGCAGGAACCCCCGCAGGCGCGGCGGATCGGTCTCCGCCAGCGTCACCAGCCACTGCCGCAGCGCCTCCCCGAGCGCCTGCCGCGTCGCGTCCAGCAGCTCGTCCTCGTAGAGCGCCTCACGGCTCGCCGTGGGCCGCAGCTCCCCCGCGTCCACCACGCAGCGCGCGAAGAACGCCCACTCCGGCAGCAGCCCCTCGACGCCCTCCGCCAGCAGCATCCGCTTCAGGTACACGCGGTGCGCCGCCCGCGCCGTCGGCGCCACCGGCTGCGGCAGGACGAACGCCACGCCCGTCAGGCCCGCCTCCGCGACGCCCACGTCCACCACATCGAACGGCGTGAACCCGTACAGCTCCTCGCAGTACGCCTCCAGCGCCCGCCGCCGCGCCGCCGGATCCGGGTACGCCGCCCGCCACGGCGGCTCCCCCGTCACCGCGACACCGTCCACGGTCAGCTCGACCGGCAGCAGCGACCCGTACGTCCGCGCCAGCTCCGCCACCACCGGCGGGCTCAGCAGCTCCCCCGCCCCCGGACGCGCCCGCACCGTCACCGTCGTGCCCGGCTCGTCCCGCTCGCCCGGCTCCACCCGGTAGCTGCCCTCCGA
Organism: Actinomadura sediminis; assembly: GCF_042675525.1. Lineage (NCBI taxonomy): Bacteria > Bacillati > Actinomycetota > Actinomycetes > Streptosporangiales > Thermomonosporaceae > Actinomadura > Actinomadura sediminis. The sequence continues at coordinate 124,569 of NZ_JBHTJA010000008.1, read as the reverse complement.
CCGGCCCGTCCACCGGACGGCCCCGCCGCCGCGCGCCGACCGCGTCACCACCTCGATCTCGTCCGCGACGAGGAACGCCGAAAGCAGCCCGATCCCGAACTGCCCCAGGAAGTCGTGCCGCGCGAACCCCAGCTCGTCCCGCTTCGACGACCGCCCGATGGTGGCCAGCAGCGTGTGCACCTCGTCCGCCGTCAGCCCGACGCCGTCGTCGTGCACCCGCAGCGCCCCGCCGCCGGTCTCCACCCGCACCCGGCCGCCCCCGTCGCCGCGCGCCGTGATCGCGTCCACCGCGTTCTGCAGCAGCTCCCGCAGATACACCCGCGGACTCGCGTACAGATGGCGGCTCAGCAGATCCACCACCCCGCGCAGATCCACCTGAAAGCCTGATCCGCCACCCGGTACCTCCCCGATCTCCCCTGACGAGCGGAGGACACCATAGCGAGGCTTTGCGACGTTTCGTGATCGATTACGACGCGAACGGGCCCCGGACCCCGCAAGGAGTCCGGGGCCCGCCCGGCGTGCGTGCGCTAGAAGATCAGATCAGGCCCAGCTTGCGGACCGCGTCCCGCTCCTCCGCCAGCTCGTTCACCGACGCGTCGATCCGGCCGCGCGAGAACTCGTCGATGTCCAGTCCCTGGACGATCTCCCACGCGCCGTCCTTCGTGGTGACCGGGAAGGACGAGATCAGGCCCTCGGGCACCCCGTACGACCCGTCCGACACCACGGCCATCGACGTCCAGTCGCCCTCGGCCGTCCCGTTCACCCACGTGTGCACGTGGTCGATCGCCGCCGACGCCGCCGACGCCGCCGAGGACGCCCCCCGCGCCTCGATGATCGCCGCGCCGCGCTTGGCGACCGTCGGGATGAAGTCGTCCTCGAGCCACTTCTGGTCGTTCACCACGGCCGCGGCGCTCTTCCCGCCGATCTCCGCGTGGAACAGGTCCGGGTACTGCGTCGCCGAGTGGTTGCCCCAGATCGTCATCTTCTTGATGTCGGCGACCGACACGCCCGCCTTCTTCGAGAGCTGCGCCAGCGCCCGGTTGTGGTCGAGTCGGGTCATGGCGGTGAACCGCTCCGCCGGGACGTCCGGGGCGTGCTGCTGCGCGATCAGCGCGTTCGTGTTCGCCGGGTTCCCGACCACCAGCACCTTCACGTCGTCCGCCGCGCCGGCGTTGATCGCCTCGCCCTGCGGCTTGAAGATCCCGCCGTTGGCCTCCAGCAGGTCACCGCGCTCCATGCCCTTCGTGCGCGGCCGCGCGCCGACGAGCAGCGCCACGTTCGCCCCCTGGAACGCCCGCGTCGCGTCGTCGAAGATGTCGATGCCCCGCAGCAGCGGGAAGGCGCAGTCGTCCAGCTCCATCGCGGTGCCCTCGGCGGCCTTCACCGCCTGCGGAATCTCCAGCAGCCGCAGCTTGACGGGTACGTCCGCGCCCAGCAGGTGCCCGGACGCGATGCGGAACAGCAGCGCGTAACCGATCTGGCCCGCGGCGCCGGTGACGGTGACGGTGACTGGGGTGCGAGTCATTGCCTCTTCTCTCCTGCTGTGACCTGACGGGGCCGCTGTCACCCGGAAAGGTCCGGGCGGCCCATCCCTGCGAACCCGACCGCCCAAGAGGCGCGCCACCGCGCGGGATCTCTCGCCGTCGAGATAGTTCACCCAGCAGGCTATACCGGACGCCCGGACGGACGGCGGGCAGGTGCGCCCACCGGCATCGTTCGTCCGCCCGGAAACGCGGAAGGCCGCCCCGGGATCCCCGGGACGGCCTTCACGCACGTCCTTCATCCCCGCGAGTCGCGGGGCCAACGGCCATCCCCCAGTAGCGGGGAGCATTCAATTGAACACTAACCGTTGATCTTCGCTGGTCTCACCTGTTCGGAGAAACGGGCTCAGCCGTTGATCTTCTTCTGGAGGTTGGTGTCGAGAGCCTCCAGGAAACCCTGCGTGGTCAGGAAGGGGGTCTCATTCCCGACCAAGAGTGCGAGGTCCTTGGTCATCTGGCCGCCCTCGACCGTCTCGACGCAGACTTCCTCGAGCTTGCGGGCGAAGCCGATGAGCTCGGGGTTGTTGTCGAGCTTGCCGCGGTGCTCGAGGCCGCGGGTCCAGGCGAAGATGGACGCGATCGGGTTGGTGGAGGTCGCCTTGCCCTGCTGGTGCTGGCGGTAGTGGCGGGTCACCGTGCCGTGCGCGGCCTCGGCCTCGACGGTCTTGCCGTCGGGGGTCATGAGGACCGAGGTCATGAGGCCGAGGGAGCCGAAGCCCTGCGCGAGCGTGTCGGACTGGACGTCGCCGTCGTAGTTCTTGGCGGCCCAGACGAACCCGCCCTCCCACTTCAGCGCCGCCGCGACCATGTCGTCGATCAGCCGGTGCTCGTACTCCAGGCCCTTGGCCTCGAACTCGGCCTTGAACTCGGTCTCGTAGATCTCCTGGAAGATGTCCTTGAAGCGCCCGTCGTAGGCCTTCAGGATCGTGTTCTTCGTGGACATGTACAGCGGCATCTCGCGGTTGAGGGCGTACCGCATGCTCGTCCGCGCGAAGTCGCGGATCGAGTCGTCGTAGTTGTACATGCCCATCGCGACGCCGCCACCGGGGAAGTGGGCGACCTCGAACTCCATGGGCTCGCCGCTGCCCTCGTCGGGCGTGTAGGTGATCGTCACCTTGCCGGGGCCGGGGACGACGAAGTCGGTGGCGCGGTACTGGTCGCCGTGGGCGTGCCGGCCGATGATGATCGGCTTGGTCCAGCCGGGGACGAGCCGGGGGATGTTCGAGCAGACGATGGGCTCGCGGAAGATCACGCCGCCGAGGATGTTGCGGATCGTCCCGTTCGGGGACCGCCACATCTTCTTCAGGCCGAACTCCTCGACGCGGGCCTCGTCGGGGGTGATGGTGGCGCACTTGACGCCGACGCCGTGCTCGCGGATCGCGTGGGCCGCGTCGATGGTGACCTGGTCATCGGTGGCGTCCCGATGCTCCATCCCCAGGTCGTAGTACCTCAGGTCCACGTCGAGGTAGGGCAGGATCAGCTGGTCCTTGATGAATTTCCAGATGATCCGCGTCATTTCGTCGCCGTCGAGTTCGACGACCGGGCCCGCTACTTTGATCTTGGGCATGCTGTTGCTGTCCCTTTCCTACACCTGGCCAGCAGTCCTTGTAAGGCTCAACTGGCTAGGCTATCCGAGCGGGTTCGGAGGTCTAGACCTCACCCCCGGCGCGGACCCGCAGGGCAGCGGCTATCCGGGTGGGCGGGCGCGGCGCCGGTTCAGCAGGAGCAGCAGGCCGCGGCCCGCCATCACGAGCGCGATCAGGACGCCGAAGGCGCCCGCGAGGACGAGCCCGGTCTTGTGCATCGGCGGGACGCTGAGGGAGACGAACGCGACCATCTCGCCGAGCAGGACGAGCGTCCAGCAGTCGACGGCGCGGCTGCGGACGGCGAGCATGCCGAGTTGCGACTCGGGCAGCAGGAGGCGGGCGAGGGCGCCGAGGAGCAGGGCGCCGGCGATGACGCCCGACCCCTTGCGGAAGTAGTCGAAGGACGCCAGCGTCAGGCCGGCGGCGACGCCGAGGAGCACCATCAGGTACGGCAGCCGGCCGAGCCAGTGCGGCGCGGCGGACCTCCCGCGCGGCGACCGCCGCCTGCGCCGGTGCACCTGAGTGGTCATGTCCACACCGTAGTCCCATTCCGGTCACGGCGGCGCCGAAGCGGCCCGAAACCCCTGCGCCATCGACCCTACTCGCCAGTAGGAGGGTGTGACGGCAGGGCGCCCGGGTAACCCGGACGACAGGGGTCGCTAACTAGCTGGGAGGACTGCCGTGGAGGGGCCGTTCATGCGGATCGAGGACAGCGGTGTGGTCATGCCGCTGCGCCCCGACGTCACGACGGTCGGGCGAGGGCGCGGAGTCGACGTCCGCCTCGACGACCCGAGTGTGTCCCGTTTGCACGCAGAGATCGTTCGGCGCGGCCCGTACGTCTACGTGGTCGACATGGGCCTGTCCCGCAACGGGACACGGGTCAACGGCCGGCCGATCGCACGCCGCGTCCTGGAGGACGGCGACGTCGTCACCTTCGGCACCGCGCGGTGCCGGATGGGGGGCATCCCCCGGGAGGAGGTCGACCCGGACGTCGAGCTGCGGCGGGCGGTCGCGCCGGAGCTCACGAGGCGCGAGGTCGATGTGCTGACCTCGTTGTGCCGGCCCGCCCTGTCGGACGAGGCGTTCGTCGCGCCCGCCACCGCCCGCGACATCGCAGGTGATCTCGTGGTGACGGAGGCGGCCGTCAAGCAGCACCTGCTGCGCCTGTACCAGAAGTTCCGTATCCCCGAGGGTCCCAACCGCCGCACCCGGCTCGCCAACGAGGTCATCGCGATGGGCCTCGTCCGGCCGCTGCCGCCGGTGCACGTCCCGCAGGGCCGTCCCCCGATGGACGGCGCCCGGCCGCCGGGCGTCCGTCCCGAGGCGCGCCGCCCGGCGCACGGCACGGCGCACGTCACCCGTCCGGCGCCCAGCACGGCGGGCAGGCGGGCGAGCTAGCGTTCACGGCCGCCCTCCGATCGGCGGCGCAACACCGGAGGGCGGCCGTGTTCCCGGTCAGAGGGAACGTTCCGCGGCTTCGACGACGTTCGCGAGGAGCATGGCGCGGGTCATGGGGCCCACGCCGCCGGGGTTGGGCGCCACCCAGCCGGCGACCTCGCGGACGTCGTCGGCGACGTCGCCCGCGAGCCTCCCGTCGATCCGGGAGACGCCGACGTCGAGGACGGCGGCGCCGGGCTTCACCATGTCGGCGGTGATGAGGCCGGGGACGCCGGCGGCGGCGACGACGATGTCGGCGGCGCGGGTGTGCGCGGCGAGGTCGCGGGTGCCGGTGTGGCAGAGGGTGACGGTCGCGTTCTCGGTGCGGCGGGTCAGCAGCAGGCCGAGGGAGCGGCCGACGGTGATGCCGCGGCCGACGACGGTGACCTCGGCGCCCTTGAGCGGGACGTCGAAGCGGCGCAGCAGCTCGATGATGCCCTTCGGGGTGCAGGGCAGCGGGCCGTCCTGCATGAGGACGAGCCGGCCGAGGTTCGTGGGGTGCAGGCCGTCGGCGTCCTTGGCGGGGTCGATGCGTTCGAGGACGCGCTTGTCGTCGAGGCCCTTGGGGAGGGGGAGCTGGACGATGTAGCCGGTGCAGGCCGGGTCGGCGTTGAGTTCGGCGACGGCGCGCTCCACCTCGTCCTGGGTGGCGTCGGCGGGCAGGTCGCGGCGGATGCTCTCGATGCCGACCTCGGCGCAGTCGCGGTGCTTCATGCCGACGTAGGAGTGGCTGCCGGGGTCGTCGCCGACGAGGACGGTGCCGAGCCCGACCGCGACGCCCTGCTTGCCGAGCGCCGTGACGCGTTCGGCGAGGTCCGCTCGGATCTCGGCCGCGGTCGCCTTGCCGTCCAGAATCTGTGCCGTCATGCGTGTGCCTCCGCGCTGATCTCGGCTGATCTCGGCCACCCAGGCGCGCGGTGTCCGGACTGTCGTTCGCTCCCCGGTGGTGATCCACCTTGCCCGCGCCAGTCGCGAACACCCATGGTAACGGGCCGGTGGGGCGCGGAAATCGGTGCCGAGTGGCCTGCCGGACGGTCGCGTCGGGGCATGGCGTTCCCGGTCATGGAGCGGTTCGGCGTACCCGTCGTGCGCGGGGCGCGATCGAGCGGCTGGGGGCGCCCTCGGACGCGCCTGCGTTAGGTGGCGTCGTCCTCGGAGCGGCGGGCGAGGACGCGGTCGGTGCCGTGCCAGCCGAGCCGGGCGGCGAGCATCGCGGCGAGCGCCGCGGCGACGAGCCCGATGACCTGCCGGGCGTCCAGCAGGAGGGCGTTCGCCTGGGAGACGGCGCTCAGCATGAGCATCGTGAGGGTGTCCATGGTGCCTTCCGTGGGGGACCGCGACGAGGTTACCCGCGGGGAAACGTAAAACGGCCCGGCGGCCTGGGCCGCCGGGCCGTTCGGTGCGCCCGTCAGTGGAAGAAGTGCCGGACGCCCGTGAAGTACAGGGCGATCCCGGCCTTCTCGGCCGCCTCGATCACCTTGTCGTCGTTGACGGACCCGCCGGGCTGGACGATCGCGCGCACGCCCGCGCTCGTCAGCACCTCCAGGCCGTCCGGGAACGGGAAGAACGCGTCGGACGCGCCGACGGCGGCGGCCGCGCGCTCCGCGCCCGCGCGCGACACCGCGAGCTTGGCGGAGTCGACCCGGTTGACCTGCCCCATCCCGACGCCGACGGTGGCGCCGTCGGCGGCCAGCAGGATCGCGTTCGACTTGACGGAACGGACCGCCCGCCACGCGAACGCCAGGTCGCGCAGGGTGGCCTCGTCGGCGGCCGCACCGGTCTTCAGCTCCCAGCCGGACGGGTCGTCGCCGGGGGCGTCGACGGCGTCGACGCCCTGCAGGAGCAGGCCGCCGTCGATGCGCCGGTACTCGGTCGCGCCCTTCGGGGCGTCCGGGCAGACGAGGAGGCGGACGTTCTTGAACCGGTCCTTGAGCACCGTGACGGCCTCGTCGTCGAACCCGGGGGCCACGACGACCTCGGCGAAGCTCTCGGTGACCTGCCGGGCCATCTCCGCCGTCACCGGGCGGTTCGCGGCGATGACGCCGCCGTACGCCGACAGCGGGTCGCAGGCGTGCGCCTTGCGGTGCGCCTCGGCGATGTCCGCGCCGACCGCGATGCCGCACGGGTTGGCGTGCTTGATGATCGCGACGGCGGGCTCGGCGAAGTCGTACGCGGACCGGCGCGCGGCGTCGGTGTCCACGTAGTTGTTGTACGACATCTCCTTGCCGTAGAGCTGCTCCGCGCCCGCGAGGCCGGTCTCGCCCGGCGCGCGGTACAGGGCGGCGCGCTGGTGCGGGTTCTCGCCGTACCGCAGGGTGTTCGAGCGTTCCCAGGTGGCGCCGAGGAAGTCGGGCCACCGCGTCCGCTCGGCGGTCTCGTCGGGCGCGTAGTCGGCGGCGAACCAGGACGCGACGGCCACGTCGTAGGACGCGGTGTGCGCGAACGCCCGGGCGGCGAGGCGGCGCCGCTCGTCCAGGGTGAAGCCGCCCGCCGCGACGGCCGCCAGGACGGCCGCGTAGCCGGACGGGTCGACGACGACGGCGACGCTCGCGTGGTTCTTCGCCGCGGCGCGCACCATCGTCGGGCCGCCGATGTCGATCTGCTCGACGCACTCGTCGGGCTTCGCGCCCGAGTTCACCGTGTCGGCGAACGGGTACAGGTTCGCGATCACCAGGTCGAACGGCTCGACGCCCAGGTCGTCGAGCTGCTGGAGGTGGTCGTCCTTGCGCCGGTCGGCGAGCAGGCCGGCGTGCACCCTCGGGTGCAGCGTCTTGACCCGCCCGTCCAGGCACTCGGGGAAGCCGGTGAGCTTCTCCACCTTCATGACCGGCACGCCGGCGGAGGCGATGCGCCCCGCCGTGGAGCCGGTGGAGACGATCTCCACTCCGGCCTCGTGCAGGCCCCGGGCGAGGTCTTCCAGCCCGGTCTTGTCGTACACGCTGATCAGCGCGCGCTTGATCGCCACCCGACTCACTCGGCCGAGCTCCCCTCGTTCATGGACGGACTGTCGGACGAATCCCTGCATGTGGTGCATTTCATGGAGACCCGCCTGCCCTTCGCGGTCCAGCCGTCGCGGGCGAGGCGTCCGACGACGTCGACGAGGAGCCTGCGCTCGACCTGCTTGATGCGCTCGTGCAGGGAGTCTTCGTCGTCATGCCAGCCCACGGAGACGGCCTCCTGGGCGATGACGGGTCCGGTGTCCACGCCTTCGTCGACGAAGTGCACGGTACAGCCCGTCACCTTCACCCCGTACGCCAGGGCGTCCCGAACGGCGTGGGCGCCGGGGAAGGACGGCAGCAGCGCGGGGTGCGTGTTCACGGTGCGCCCCCCGAACGCCGCCAGGAACCGGGGCCCGAGGATCTTCATGAACCCGGCGGACACCACCAGGTCGGGCTCGTGCTCGGCGATCGCCTCGGTGAGCGACGCGTCCCACTCCACCCGGGACGGGAAATCGGGGATGCGGCGGACGAAGGTCGGCAGCCCCGCCCGTTCCGCGCGTTCCACGCCGCCCGTCCCGGAGCGGTCCGCGCCCACGGCCACCACCTGCGCCCCGTAGGCTGGATCCGCGCACGCGTCGAGCAGCGCTTGTAGGTTGGTCCCCGCACCGGAGACGAGGACGACGAGCCGGGCGGACACCATGACTCCCTGGGTGGACGGTGGGGTTGTTTCGGCCACCACGAAGCCTATCGGCCCTGTTCGAGGTCCCCGTTGCGCGGCGTCCAGGATCGACTGCCCCCAGGCCAGGAGGAACGAGTGAGCGAGCAGCCGGGACATCCGGCCCCCGAGGGCGACCGGACGGACGGCCGACCCGCGGGCGCGTCCCCGGCGCAGCCGACGGCGGCGAACGGCGGCGAGGAGACCCCGGGACGCCCCGACCTCCCCGAGCGGACCGGTGCCCCCGATCCGGCACGGCGGCCGGGGCCGGCGGGGCCGTCCGGCCGGGAGGAGCCCCCGGGACGCCCGGACCTGCCCGAGCGGACCGGTGCCCCGGAACCGGCGCGGGAGCCCGAACCGGCCGGTCCGTCCGGCGAGGAGACACCGGGACGCGCCGACCTGCCCGAGCGGAGCGACACGCCGGAACCGGCGGAGCAGCCCGGACCGGCGGGCCCGCCCAGCCGCGAAGAGACCCCGGGACGCCCGGACCTGCCCGAACGCGCCGGGGGCCCCGAAGCCGCGCAGCGGCCCGGGGAGCCCGGGACGCCCGGACGGCCCGACCCGCCGGAGCGGGCCGGTGGCGAGGAGCCCCCGTGGCGGCAGGCGCAGGGGCCGCAGCAGGGGCCCCCGCAGAACCCGTGGGGACGGCCGCAGGGGAAGCCGGGGCCGCGGCCGGGCGAGCGGAGCAGCTGGCGGGCCCTGTGGCTCGGCGGTCTGGCGCTGCTGACCGCGTTCTTCTTCTACCCGCTGGGCCTCGTGGTCGGCGTCGCGGCGGTGGTCGTGGGCGTCCGGTCCCGGCGGACGGCGCGGCGCGAGCACGGGTCGGCCCCGGGGGCCGTGGCGGGGATCGTCCTGGGCTCGATCGGGCTGGTGCTGGCGTCGCTGTCGGTCGCGCTGACGGCGTTCCTGTGGACGGAGCTGAGCGGCTACCAGTCGTGCGTCGGCTCGGCCAACACCGGGATCGACCGGCAGGCGTGCCAGGACGAGTGGTTCCCGAAGATCGAGGACAAGATGGGGCTGCCCGAGGGCAGCATGGACGAGTACGGCGACCTGCTCTGACTCACCTCCTGCGCCGGGTCCCCCTGCGCCGGCTCACTCGGGGCGGGGCTCGTTGCGCAGCACGTAGATCGCCCCGCCCCGGTTCTCGGTGCGCTCCGACCCCTGTGGCTCCGGCGCCTGTTCCGGCCCGTGCGGTTCCGGCCCGTGCTGTTCCCGCGCGTGCGGTCCCGGCGCGGGCGGCTCCGCGCGGGGTGCGGGGACGGGCTCGTCCGGTTCCTCGTCGACGATGTGGCCCTCGACGACCACCGTGCCCGGTTCGGGGGCGGGGACCGGTTCGTCCGCGGAGGCCGCGGGGGGCTCGGGCTCGGGGGCCCGGCGGCGGCGGCGCGGCGTGAGGACCGGTTCGGCCTCCTCGAACTCCAGCGGCCCGGGCGCGTACGGGGAACGCGGCGGCTCCGGCGGCGCGTCCGGGACGGGCGCGGTCCGCGGGGCCACGAGGGTCTCGGTGGTCTGAGTGGTCTCGGTGGTCTGAGTGGTCTCGGTGGTCTGAGTGGTCTCGGTGGTCTGAGTGGTCTCGGTGGTCTCCGCCGCCTCGGCGGCGGGCGCGGCCTTCGCCGCCTTCGAGGGCCGGGCCGTGCGGCGGGGGCGGCGGCGCGGGACGTCCGCGGGGTCGGCGGCGCGGCGGGTCAGCCGCCAGTTCGCCCACCACGCGACGATCGCGGCGGAGACGCCGACCTCGAGGGTGGCCATCAGCCCGACCTGCCACGGGGAGGGGCCCACGGTCGCCATCCGCTCGCCGCCGAGGGGACCGCCGGAGAGGGCGGCCAGCAGCGCCGCCACGACGCCCGTGAGGGCGCCCGACACGAAGCCCCACAGCGGGGCCGCCTCGTTCGCGTCGCTCGGCGCCGACCGGACGGTCAGCGCGCCGCCGACGGCGCCCGCGACGAACGGGGCGGCGAGGGCCAGCAGGGACGCCGCCGGGGCCGGGCCGGGCTCGGGGAGCGCGGCCAGCGGCGGGAACGCCGGGACGACGTCGAGGTACACGCCGGTCGGGGACACGGTCGTGCCCGCGCCGACCGAGAACCCGGGCCCGATCGCGTACGACATGCCCCAGATGACGGCGTTCGGGAGGAACGCGAGTTCGACGAGGAGGATCAGGACGCCGCCGACGATGCCCGGGCCGAGCATGTCGTAGAGGTGCTCGGCGTCCTCCAGGTGCAGGGCCAGCGACACCGCGACGAGCAGCGCGCCGGACGCGAGCAGCACGGCCGTCGAGCCCGCGACGCCGATCACCAGGGAGCGGGCCCGGTCGGGCAGGAGGCGCAGCAGGGCGCCGAGTCCCGAGCGGACGCGGCGTCCCCGCGCCTCCGCCGCCACCTGCGCGGCGACGACGGCGCGCGCGGCGCCCAGCCCGCCCGCGACGACCGCGACGGTGCAGCACGCGACGAGGGCCTGCCAGGCGGACGGGCGCATCGTGGGGCCGGTCGCGGCCAGGGCGAGCGCTCCGCCGAGCGCCGCGTACGGCGCGGCGAGCGACACCGCGACGCGGGCGACGGCGACGCGGGGCCGGTCCGGCAGCCCGATCCCGCGGATCATCCACGCGCCGCCCCGGTACAGCAGCGCGCCGGGCAGGATCAGGACGCCGAGCGGCAGCAGCCCCACGCGCCCGTGCCCGGTGGAGAACCCGGCGTGGTGCGAGATCAGCCAGAAGTTCACGGCCGTCCGGAACACCCCGGGGAGCCCGTTGCCGAACGCCGTGCGGGGCGCGGCGATCCACCCGATGAGGGTGATCGTGGTGAGCACCGCGAGGCCGATGCCGATGCACCACAGCGCCGCGACGAGCCCCGACACCGGCAGCGGACGTCCCGTTCCGCCGCGCGGCCGCCCGGGCCCGCCGCGCCGCTTCTCCGGCCCGCCCCGGGCGTGCCGCCGCTCCGCCGCTTCCGGGCGCGCGCCCCGGGACGTCTCGCCGCGCTCTCGGGCCCTCGCATCGCTCACCCGCCCATGCTGGCACCCCCGCCGCGCCGGTCCCGCCCGCCCGCCCGGCGTGTCGTCTTTGTCGTCCGGGACGCGAAAGACGCCCGGGCCGTCGGGCGGCTCGGGCGTCTTTCGGGGTCCGGTCGGGTGATCAGAGGTTCTTCATGACCTCGCGCATGAGGCGGGCGGTCTCGCTGGGGGTCTTGCCGACGCGGACGCCGACCTTCTCCAGCGCTTCCTTCTTCGCCTCCGCGGTGCCGGACGAACCGGACACGATGGCGCCGGCGTGGCCCATCGTCTTGCCCTCGGGGGCGGTGAACCCGGCGACGTAGCCGACGACCGGCTTGGTCACGTTCTGCTCGATGTAGGCGGCCGCGCGCTCCTCGGCGTCGCCGCCGATCTCGCCGATCATGACGATGGCGTCGGTCTCGGGGTCGTCCTGGAACGCCTTGAGGGCGTCGATGTGGGTCGTCCCGATGATCGGGTCGCCGCCGATGCCGACGCAGGTGGAGAAGCCGATGTCGCGCAACTCGTACATCATCTGGTACGTCAGCGTGCCGGACTTCGACACCAGGCCGATGCGGCCGGGCGTGGTGATGTCGGCGGGGATGATGCCCGCGTTCGACTTGCCGGGGGACGCGATGCCGGGGCAGTTCGGCCCGATGATGCGGGTCTTGCCGCCCTTGGACTCCGCGTACGACCAGAAGAAGGCCGTGTCGTGGACCGGGATGCCCTCGGTGATGACGACGCAGAGCGGGATCTCGGCGTCGACCGCCTCGACGACGGCGTCCTTGGTGAACTTCGGCGGGACGAACACGACGGAGACGTCCGCGCCGGTCTCGGCCATCGCCTCGGCGACGGTGCCGAACACCGGGAGGGTCGTGCCGTCGAAGTCGACGGACTGCCCGGCCTTACGGGCGTTCACGCCGCCGACGACGTTGGCGCCGGAGGCGAGCATCCGGCGGCCGTGCTTGGTGCCCTCGGAGCCGGTGATGCCCTGAACGATGATCTTGCTGTTCTCGGTGAGCCAGATGGCCATGCTCATGCACCTGCCGCTGCGAGTTCCGCGGCGCGCTTGGCCGCGTCGTCCATGGTGTCGACCTGCTGCACGCCGTTCAGGCCCGCGTCCGTGAGGATCTTGCGGCCGAGGTCGGCGTTGTTGCCGTCCAGCCGGACGACCAGCGGGCGGTTGACGGTCTCGCCGCGGTCGGCCAGCAGCTTGTAGGCCGTGACGATGCCGTTGGCGACGGCGTCGCAGGCGGTGATGCCGCCGAAGACGTTGACGAACACCGACTTGACGTCGGGGTCGGACAGCACGATCTCCAGGCTGTCGGCCATGACCTCGGCGGACGCGCCGCCGCCGATGTCGAGGAAGTTGGCCGGCTTCTGGCCGCCGAACTCCTCGCCGGCGTACGACACGACGTCGAGGGTGGACATGACGAGGCCGGCGCCGTTGCCGATGATGCCGACGCTGCCGTCCAGCTTGACGTAGTTGAGGTCCTTGGCCTTGGCGGCGGCCTCCAGCGGGTCCGCGGCGGCCTTGTCCTCGAGCTTCTCGTGCTCCTGCCGGAACGAGGCGTTGTCGTCCAGGGTGACCTTGCCGTCGAGCGCCTTCACCTGGCCGTCGGCGGTGAGGATCATCGGGTTCACCTCGACGAGGCTGGCGTCCTCGTCGGTGAACACGGCCCACAGGCGCTCGATGAGCTCGGCGGCGCCGTCGAGGGCCTCCTGCGGGAGGCGGCCCTGCTCGGCGATCGCGCGGGCCCTGGCGCGGTCGACGCCGTCCTGCGGCGAGATCGGCACCATGGCGAGCCGGTCGTGCGGCACCTCCTCGATCTCCACGCCGCCCTCGACGGAGCAGATGGACAGGAAGGTCCGGTTGGCGCGGTCGAGCAGGAACGAGAAGTAGTACTCCTGCGCGATCGCGCTGCCCTCCTCGATCAGGACCTTGTGGACCGTGTGGCCCTTGATGTCCATGCCGAGGATCTGGGTGGCGAGCTCCTGGGCCTCGTCGGCGGTGTCGGCGAGCTTCACGCCGCCGGCCTTGCCGCGGCCACCGGTCTTCACCTGGGCCTTGACGACGACCTTCGAGCTCCCCGCGGCGAACAGCTCCGCCGCGATGGCCCGGGCTTCCTGGGGAGTATGGGCGACCTTGCCGGTGGGCACCGGTACCCCGTACTCGGCGAAGAGTTCCTTCGCCTGATGTTCGAACAGGTCCACGAGGCTTCCTTTTACGGATTGACAGCCAAACGACGACCACACGAGTGGGGGTTACACGGGTCTCCGTGCGGCCGGCACTCTGCGGTCCGCTCCGTCGATGCAGCCTAGTCAACCCGCCTGCATGGTGACGCCGCCGGGGCCATATGTAGCGACCATATGTCGGCTTCGTGCGGTAGGTCGCGTGTGCTTCCCGGGAAGGAGGGGACGTCTGTCCCTGAGGAGGATGAACCGGTTGACGTAGTTTGATGTACTTCTTTCGCCGCCCCGGAGAACTCTGCCCGACCGGGCGCGGCCGACCGGGGGGAGACGGACGGCGATGTCGGACGAGCCGCGCGCGTTCACGAGGACCGCGACGGCGTCCGGACGGCCCGGCCTCCGCGGGGGCCGGGAGCGGCGCGCGGCGCGGGCGCCGCACCGCCCGGCCGCGCCGCCGCCACCTCCGCGCCCGCCGTGAACTGCTCGGGCCCGAACTGCGGCGACGGCGCCGGGCGCGGCCGCCCGTCCTCCGCCGACAGCACCTCCCGCAGCACCCCGGTCAACTGGTCCGCCATCTCCGCCGCGCTCCGGAACCGGCGCGACGGGTCCGGGTGCGTCGCGCGCCGCAGCACCCGGTGGTACGACTCGAACCGCTCGAACAGCGGCACCTCGTGGCGCGGCGGCAGGCTCCGCAGATGCCGCCCCGTGTACCCCCGGAACGGGAAGCTCAGCACCGCCAGCGTCCGCCCGACCGTGTACAGGTCCGACGCCACCGACGGGCCCTGCGACGCCACCTCCGGCGCCTGATATCCCGGCGTGCCGAACACCGGCCCGTCCCTGTCCGACATCCGCCGCACCCCGCCGAGGTCGATCAGCTTCAGCTGCTCCTCCGACTGGATCGCGTTGTCGGGCTTGAAGTCGCAGTACAGCAGCCCCACCCCGTGCAGGTACCCGAGCGCGCTCAGCACCTCCAGCCCGTACGCGAGCACCTGCCCGAGCGGCAGCGCCGCGTCCTCGCCCGCCTCGTCGCGGCGGCTCAGCAGGATGTCCTTCAGCGACCGGCCGCCCACGTACTCCATCACGATGTAGCCGGAGTCGCCGTGCCGCACGAAGTTGTAGATCTTGACGATATTGGGGTGCTCGACCTCCGCGAGGAACGCCCGCTCGGCCGCCGCCGCCGCGAGCGAATCCTCGTCACCGGCGTCCAGCAGGCCCTTCAGCACCACCCACCGGCCGCTGACGTTGTGGTCCCGCGCCAGGTACACCCAGCCCAGCCCGCCGTGCGCCAGGCAGCCCAGCACCTCGTACTGGCCGCCCAGCAGATCCCCGGGACGCAGCCTCGGCGTGAACGAGAACGCGTGCCCGCAGCGCGGGCAGAACCCCTCCGTGCGGCCCGGACGCCCGTCCCGGCCCCGCCCGACCTTCTCCCCGCACCGGCTGCAGAACCGCCGGCCCTCCGGCACCACCGGATCCCGCATGATCGCCGACGCCGGGTCCCGCGCCGGGACGGGCGGCACCTCCACCAGCCCCGCGCCCAGCATCCCGCGCCGCCCCGAACCGCTCCCGCCCGACGACCCGGAACCGCGCGACCCGCCCGACGCGCCCGGCACCGTCCGCGCCGCCCCGGCCGGGGCCGCGACCGGCTCGGGCACCGGCTCGTCCGGGGGCGCCATGCCGCAGACGTCGCAGAAACCGTCCTCGTCCACGACGCCCGCGCAGCCGGGCTGGGCGCACCGGTTCATCGCGCGGCCTCACCCGCCCGGACCGTCCGCTGATACTCCGCCAGCAGCGCCGTCGCCCGCCGCAGATCGCACGGCGCCGTCCACAGCACGTCCCGGGCCTCCTCGTACAGCGCGCCGAGCCGCTCGTCCTCCGCCAGCCCCAGCCGCGCCGCCTTCGCCCGGTACGCGTCCAGACGCCCCCGCAGCTCCGCCCGCCGGTCCAGCAGGCCCGTGCTCAGCCGCAGATCGCTGCGCGCCCGCTCCAGCGCGTCGTCCGCCGCCCGCTCGAGCTGCGCCACCCGCCCCGCCAGCTCCACCCAGCGGCCCGCCTCCCGCAGCCGCTCCAGCGCCGCCATCCGGTCCCGCAGCCCCGCCGCCAGATCCCGCGCCGGCTCCGGCAGCGTCGACGACCCGATCTTCACCCGGACCGTCTCGTACGCCTCCGCCGCCTCCCGCTCGACCCGCGCCACCTCCGCCACCGCGTCCGCGAGCTGCCCCGCGACCGCGTCGTAGCCGTCCCGCAACCGGGCGACGCCCGCCAGCTCGTCCCCCAGCGCCCGCAGCGTCCCGCACAGCCGGTCCAGACGCGAGGTGTCCGCGCGGCCGTCCCGCACCAGCGACAGCGGATCGGTGCGCACCACCCGGCCCAGCGCCGTCAGCTCCCGCCCCAGCCGGTCGAGCTCCGGATGCCGCGTCCCGTCCAGCGCGTGCGCCAGCTTCGCCGCGTCCCGCCACCGCCGCTCCGCCTCCTCCAGCGGCAGCAGCAGCGCCGACCACGCCGCGTCCGCCGCCGCGACCTCCCGCGCCACGAACTCGAACGCCTCCGACATCAGCGCCACCGCCTCGTCCAGCGAGACGCTCCGCTCCCGCGGACCCAGCAGCGTCCGGTCCGCCAGCGGGACCTCGCCGTCCGGCAGCGGCACCGACGCGCCCGACAGCAGCCCCGACAGCTCCGCCGCCGTCGCCGCGTCCGCCCGGCCCCGCCCCCGCAGCTCCACCGCCCTGTCCAGCACCCCCCGGTACGCCTCGAACAGCCGCCACAGCAGCGTCAGCCGCGCCCGCGCCGCCTCCCAGCGCCGCGACGTCTCCCCCGCGAGCCGCGCCCCCTTCAGCAGCCGCAGCCCCTCGTGCCCCTCCAGGTCCACCAGGGCCGCCGAGATGCGGTCGCGTTCCGCCTCGAGCCCGCGCAGGGCATGGTCGACCCCCTCCCGGCTCATGGGCGCGGCGGCCCCGGCCCCGCTCTCGTCCACGTCAGCCCCGCGTCTTCTGTAGGTCCCCGTGGGGGCGCGTCGCCCGCCCGTGCGACTGGGAGCACGGATCGCACCAGGATCGGGCAGACACTCCCCAACAAGTGTGATCCGTGACACTAGGCGAGACAAGCTTCTTTCTCCACAGGCACCCTCTCGCCGCCCACGGCTTCCGGTGTTCGAAAGCCGTGGCCGTACTCTTTCCACCGGGAACGTCATGACGCAAGATGGCGTTACCCAGATGAGCCTCGACTGAAAGGAGCAGTGAGTCCGCAGTGTCGGACCCCAGTCATAGACCCGGTGCATCGTGGTGACCGCTGTACTGGGTGTGCTCGCGGTGATCGTCCTCACCGCCGCCACCGGCTATTTCGTCGCCCAGGAATTCGCCTTCGTCGCCGCCGACCGCGCGACGCTCGAACAGGCCGCCGCACGCGGCGACACCTCCGCCAGACGGGCCGTGAAGGTCATCGGCCGCGTGTCGTTCATGCTCTCCGGCGCCCAGCTGGGCATCACGATGACGACCCTCGTGGTCGGCTTCATCGCCAAACCCGCCCTCGCCGAACTCATCGAACCGGTCCTCGCCGTCGCCGGCATCCCCGACGGCGCCACCGGAGCGATCGCCCTCGCCACCGGATTCGTCCTCGCGACGCTCATCCAGATGCTGCTCGGCGAACTGTTCCCGAAGAACCTCGCGCTGGCCCGCGCCGAATCGCTGGCCCGCGCCCTCG
Organism: Actinomadura sediminis; assembly: GCF_042675525.1. NCBI lineage: Bacteria > Bacillati > Actinomycetota > Actinomycetes > Streptosporangiales > Thermomonosporaceae > Actinomadura > Actinomadura sediminis. Next base: position 107,483 of record NZ_JBHTJA010000008.1, on the reverse strand, counting down.
CCGCGTCCACCCTCGTCTATCTGACGATCTTCGGGCCGCTGATCCGGCTGTTCGACCGTTCCGCGGAACGGCTCCTGCGCGCCGTCGGCGTCGAACCCGTCGAAGAACTCCACAGCGGCGCGACCCTGGAGGAACTCGGCGACATCATCGGCAAGTCGCACAGCTCCGGGCACCTGCCCGCCGACCTGTCCGGCCTCCTCGAACGCGCCCTGTCGTTCGGCGACCGCACCGCCGACGAGGTCATGGTCCCGCGCCCGCAGGTCCGCTCGATGCCCGCCGACGCCACCGCCGCAGACCTCGTCGCGCTCATCCGGGAGACCGGGCACAGCGCCTACCCCGTCTACGGCACCGAGGTCGACGACGTCGTCGGCGTCGCGGGCGTCCGCGAAGTCGCCGACGACTCCCTCGACCCCGCGACGCCCCTCGCCCGCATCGCCCGCCCCGCCCTGCTCGTCCCCGGCAGCCAGCCGCTGTACGGCGTCATCGAGCAGATGCGCGACACCGGCGAGGAGTTCGCGTGCGTCGTCGACGAGTACGGCGGCCTCGCCGGCATCCTCACCTTCGAGGACGTCGCCGAGGAACTCGTCGGCGAGATCGCCGACGAGACCGACGCCCACGAGGACGCCCCCACGTCCGCGCCCGACGGCTCCTGGCTCGTCGACGCGGGCCTGCGCGTCGACGAGGTCTCCCGCATCATCGGCCTCGACCTCCCCCGCGGCGACTCCTACGACACCCTCGGCGGGCTCGTCATGGCCGAACTCCGCCGCCTCCCCGCCCCCGGCGACCGCCTCACCCTCGACCTGCGCCTCCCCGCCGCCCGCGTGGAGATCGAGGTCGTCAGCATCGAACGCCGGGTGGCGCAGAAAGTGAAGATCAACCTGTCCGGGGACGAGCGCCTCGACGCCGCCGCCGAGCGGGAGGCCGCATGGACCCGCTGACCACCCTGCTGATCACCGTCCTGCTCCTCGCCGGCAACGGCTTCTTCGTCGCCGCCGAGTTCGCGCTCGTCGCCGCGGGCCGCCCCCAGCTCGAACGGGCCGCCGCCTCCGGCAGCCGCCCCGCCGTCGCGGCCCTCGCGGGCGTCCGCGAACTGTCCCTGATGCTCGCGGGCGCCCAGTTCGGGATCACCATGTGCTCCCTCGGCCTCGCCATCGTCACCGAACCCGCCTTCGAGCACTTCCTCGAACCGCCCCTGCACGCCCTCGGCGTCCCCGAAGCCGCCACGAAGGCCATCGCCCTCGCGTGCGCGCTCGCCGTCGTCACGTTCCTGCACATGGTCGTCGGCGAGATGGCCCCCAAGTCCTGGGCGATCTCGCACCCCGAACGGGCCGCGCTCATCCTCGCGCTCCCGTTCCGCGCGTTCGCGAAGATCTCCCGTCCCGTCCTCGCCTCCCTCAACGCGACGACGAACGCCCTCCTGCGCCTCTTCCGCGTCACCCCGAAGGACGAACTCGACGACCACACCGACCCCGCCCGCCTGAGCCACCTCCTCGGCGAATCCCGCCGCCTCGGACTCATCGGCCGGCACGACCACGAACTCCTCCGCCGAGCGATCTCCGCGCGCGAAGTCACCGTCGGCCGCCTCGTCGTCCCCGCGACGTCCGTCACCACGATCGCCCCCGACGCGACCGCCGCACAGATCCGGCGCGTCGCCACCGCGAGCGGCCACAGCCGGCTGCTCGTCCGCGACCCCAGCCGCCCGGGCATCGTGCACGTCCGCGCGGCGATCACCGAACCGGACGGCGAACGCCGCGCCGCCGACCTCGCGCACCCCGCGCCCGTCCTCACCGCCGAGACCACCGTCCTCGACGCCGTCAGCCGCCTCCGCCGAACTCGCGCCCCCCTCGCCGTCGTCAACGACACCGAAGGCGAGTTCACGGGCATTGTCACCCTCGACGACCTGCTCGCCGAACTCCTCGCGACGAACCCGCACTGACACGTCCGCCCGTGAAGATCATCACGAGGCCGCACTTTCGCCGGGTGTGAGACGTTAGACACGAGCAGAAGAGGAGAAAAACGGCCGCGAGGTCGATCGGGACGGGGATGGCGTCGGTGAACAAGTCAACGAGCGAACCTGGCGACGAGGCCGTCACCACGTACGTCCCCGAATCCGAGATCCCCACGGCCGTACTCCCGCTGCCGACCCCCGGGGAACCGGACGCGGAGGCCGAGACCCCGCCGCCGTCCGAGGAGACGGACACGGCCACGGGAACCCGCGCGACGCCCCCGCCGCCCGAACCCGCCGAGGACGAACGGGCTCCGCAGCACGGCCAGAGCACCGGCGCACAGGCCGAGCCGAGCGGGCCCGGCACCACGCGCACGGACGAGCGCGTCCTGCCCGACGCATCCCCCGAGGCCGATGCGGCCGAGCCGGTGGGCGCCCCCGCTGCGGAAGGCGCTCCCGACCCCGAGCGCATCTCGGGGCACGGCCAGAGCACGAACCCCGAACCGAGCGACGCCCAGGACGACCACCCCGCGCCCGGCCCGGGGGTCGACGCCATGACTCCCGGCGCGACGGACGGCGACGACGGCGACGCACGGGACGCCCTCGCGGACGAGCGAGCCTCGCAGCACGGTGAGACCAGCAGCACGCCGGCCGAGCCGAGCAGCGACGAGGCCGCGCACGGCCGGACGTCCGGCACCACGCCCCCGGACGACGCACGGGACGTCCCTTCGGACGAGCGGGCGGCGCAACGCGGCGAGACCGGCGGCACGCGCCCTAGAGCGAGCGACGACAAGGACGACCGCCCCGCGACGGCGCCGGAGGGCGGTGCCGCCGACGAGCGAGGGGACCTCCCCGACGCGGAGGCGCCCCACCACGAAACGTCCGCCGCCACCCCGACCGAGCACGGCGGCGCAGGCGCCGGACCAGGGATCGCCTCCGACGACACGCCCACCCCCGAAGCAACCCCCGACGAGCCCGCGACGACCGACGCCGGAACTGAAGCGGCTTCCGCGAGCGAGCCCGCACCGCCCAGCGCGTCCGGCACCGCCCAGGACGACGCCACCACCAGCATCCAGCCCGAGGCAAGCGGCGGCGACGCCCCGACCGGCTCGGAGAGCGGCGACACGCCGAACGACCAGGCGCCCGGGATCGCGGATCCGGACGACGGCGACCCGCAAGACGTCCCCACCACCAGCACCCAGCGCGAGGCGAGCGGCGACGCGCCGACCGGTGCCGGGGGCGGCCACGGTGGCGGGGACGGGGGTTCGGGCGGCGGGTCGGGCGGGGACGGGGGCTTCGACGAGGGTGTTGAGCGGGTTTGCGCGGCGCTGATCGACGTCTACGAGGGGTTCGATGCGGCGCCGCGCGAGGACGGGACGGTCGGCTGGGCGGGCCAGTTGGCGGCGCTCCGGGCGTTCCGCGAGCGGCGAGTGGTCGGGGATTGGGACGTTCTCGCCCGGTTCGTCATCGAGGGACGGGGCGTGCCGGAGGCGGACGGTGTCCGCATCGTGCCCGTGTCCGATGAGGCGCACGTGGCGGCGACCGTCCGGGAGGTGCTGGACGGGCTTCTCGCGGCCGGGGAGCGGGTCCTCGTGCTGGCGCCGACGGCGCTGCGGGCGGCCGCGGTGCTCCGCGAGGTCGAGGACGACGCCGGGGTGTTCGCGCTGGCCGTGGACACCGAGCCCGGGGACGCGCCGCCCGAGCCGCCCCGCAGGCCGCCGGAGCGGCCGAAGCCGCCGCACGGGACCGTCGAGTTCAAGCGGGTGCCGAACGTCACGCGGGCGCAGGCGCTGCCGGTGCCGTCCGCGCCCGAGACGTGGGTGCGCGGGGCGGCGCTGCGGGCGGCCGGGGTGGCGTGGCGGCAGTCGTGGGAGACGGAGCTGCGGACGCTCCGGCGCGGGCTGATGTGGCTGGAGCAGTGGCCGCGCGACCATGCGACGCTCGAAGCGGTGCGGGCCGAGAACGTGCGGCGGCGGGAGGCGTTCGAGGCGGAGCGGGCGGCGCTGGCCACGGCGATCGAGGAGGCGCGCGACGCCGCCGCGGTCGCGGCGGGCGCGGCCACGGAGGCGTCGGCGGACGCCGAGCGGCTGGACGTCGAGCAGCGTGCGGCCGAAGCGGAACTGGCCGGCCCCCGGGAAGAGGCGGAGCGGCTGCAGGCGGCCGCGGACACGGTGTCGGCGGAGGCCGGCGAGCTGACGCGCGTCGCGGACGCGGCCCACGCGCGGTGCATGGAGCTGTCCCGGCGGGAGCAGGCCGCCCAGGGCGAGATGCAGGCGGCGCGGCAGACGGAGGAGTCGCTGGCCGACGAGCTGGAGCGGGCGCGGGAGGCGTTGCCGGCGGCGGTCCGGGAGGCCGAGCGGGCGGTGGCGGCGGACGCGGACGCGGCGGCGGAGGGGCACGCGAGCTACTACCGGCTGGTGTCGGCCGAGTCGGCGCTGTCGGCGATGCAGAAGAAGATGTCGCTCGGTCAGCGGCTGCACGTGGCGTCCCCGCCGTCCGGCCTGCGGAGCATGCGCGCCGAGGTGAAGGCGCGGCGGCGGGAGGCGGACGAGGCGGCGAAGCGGGCGGCGGAGGCCCGGCACGCGGCGGAGGAGGCCGACCGGCTGCGGCGGGGCCTCGACCAGTTCGTCACCGACGGCAGCGCCCGGATCGGGGCGGCGCGGGAGGCGCAGCAGCGGCTCGGCGAGGAACTGGCCTGGCTCGCGGCGGAGCGGGAGCGGGCCGACGCCGAGCACCGTGAGCAGGCGCGTCTCGCGGCGGAGGCGGTGCATCGCGCGACGGAGGCGGGCCTGGCGGCCCGGGTCGCGAAGCAGGCCGCGCGGAAGATCGAGGAGCGCGTCGAGGCGGCGCGGGCCGCGCGGGAGGAGGCGCTGGCCGTCGCCGAACGGGAGGGCGCGGCCGCCGAGGAGGCGGCGCGGCGCGCGGCGGAGGCGTCCGCCGAACTGGAACGCCGTTCCGCGGAGGCGCAGGACGAACTCGCCGCGCGCGAAGCCGAACTGCGGACGGCCGAGGAGGCGGAGGCGCGCGGGCGGGAGCACGTCGAGGAGATCTGCGGGGCCGACCCGTCCGTCGAGCCGGACGCGATCGCCGCGAACCAGAACCGCGTGATGGCACGCATCGAGGAACTCGCCGCGTACCTGGACGGCCGCGCGCCCGACGGCGATCTCCTCCTCCGCACCGCCGACGTGGTCGTCGCGACGCCCGTGGCCGCGGGCCTCGCCCTGGACGACGCGGAGTTCGACGCGCTGATCACCGCGGGGGACGTCCGGGACGCGGACTTCCTCGTCGGCGCCGTCCGCACCCGCCGCTGGGTCCTGGTCGGCCCGCCCGGCGCACCGCCGCCCGCCCACCGGGAGTACGCCGACGCGGAGCCCGCCGACCGCCTTTCCCGCGGCCCGCTCAGCCGCGCCGCCGCCGCGCCCCTGGCGACGCACCCCGAAGACGCGACCCCCCACGCCCCGCCGTCCGCCGGCACACCGGACGGCGACGGCCCCACCGGGGACGATCCTCCCGAGGGACCGACGCTCCAGGCCCCACCCGCGCCGGACCCGACGCCCGACGACGAACCCGACGCGGAGGCGGCGCCGGACGTCCTGACGTCCGGCGCCCACGAACCGACATCCGGGGCCGAGCCCGCCGTGGACGTGACACCCCACGAACGGACCTCCGAGGACGAACCCGCCCCGGACGCGACGCGCGACGAACCGGCCCCCGGAGACCTGCCCGCCCCGGACGCGACGCCCGACGAACCGGCCCCCGGAGACCTGCCCGCCCTGGACGCGGCGCCCGACGTCCCGGCCCCCGAGAACGAACCCGAGCCGGACGCGGCGCCCGACGAACCGGTCCCCGGAGACCTGCCCGCCCCGGACGCGGCGCCCGACGTCCCGGCCCCCGAGAACGAACCCGAGCCGGACGCGTCGTCCCGCGGCGCGGCGTTCACCGACGAATCCCGTGCCGACGCGTCCCCTGAAGACGGGACGGCAGACGCGACGCTCGTGGACGAGGCACCCGGCTCCCCGGCCTCCGATGACGACTCGACGCCCGGCCTCCCGAGGTCCCGCGGCGCGGCGTTCGCCGACGAGGCCAGTGCCGACGCGTCCCCCGAAGAGGCCGCCGCAGACGCCGCGCCCGCAGACACACCCCCCGAAGACACCACGCGGGTGGACACGTCCCCCGGTGACACGTCCCCCGGGGACGCGTCCTCCGGGGACGCGTCCTCCGGGGACGCGGGGGGCGGTGGGGCGGCCGGTTCCGGTGAGGCGTCCGCGTCCCGCCGCACGGACGGGACCGGCGACGGCGGCCGGTAACGCGAAGCGCCCGAGGAGCGGGCGGGCGTCCTCGGGCGGTTCGGGCGGCCGGACGGGCCGCGGGGCGGGCGGTCAGTCGTCGTCGCCGACGAGCAGGTTCAGCACCCAGCCGACGACACCGACGACGATCGCGCCCCAGAAGGCGGGCCAGAAGCCGTCGACGTGGAAGGGGAGTTCGAGGCGCGCGGCGGCCTCGCTGGTCAGCAAGAGCAGCAGCGCGTTGACGACGAGGCCGATGAGGCCGAGGGTCAGGACGTAGAAGGCGCAGCCCAGCGTCTTGACGATCGGCTTGATGATCGCGTTGACGATGCCGAAGACGACGGCGACGCCGAGGAGGGTCAGCGCACGTCCGCCGGTCGTGTCGCCGACGCCCGTGACGCCCTGGACGGTGATGCCGTGGATCAGCGCGGTGGCGGCCCACAGGGCGACCGCGGTGATGCCGACCTTGAGAAGAATGCGCACATCACCAGAGTGCGCGGCCGGGCCTGGGGCCGCCATCAGTCCGTGCGGCGATTTCGCGGGGTGCGTCGGTCACCGTCTGGTAGGAGACGGCCTCATTCGTTGCGGTCGAAGAAGGGGGACCGGGCGGACGGCCCCTGCCCGGCGGGGGCGGGAGCGGGGGCGGGGCGCGGCGGCCATACCTGGGCGCCGGGGCGTCCCGGCTGCCGCCCGGCGGGGGGCGTCCCGGCCTCGCCCCGGCGGACGCGCGCGAGTTCGCGTTCGAGCCGCCGCTTCTCCATTTCGAGGGTGGTGAGCGATTCTTCGTGCTCTTCGCGCAGGTCGCGGAGGTCGCGGCGGGCGCGCAGGACGCGTCCGGCGCCCATGAACGTGAACATCGTGCCGATGACGAAGACGGCCGCGACGGCGGCTCCCGCGACGAACACCTGCCATTCGTTGTCGACGACGGGCACGTCCTGGCCGAAGACGACGAGTTCGGCGGGGCCGGTGTTGGCGAGCAGGACGCCCGCGCCGACCGTGATCGCCGCAGCTACCAGGAGGAATCCGACGAAAACCATGTGCAGAGCTCCTCTGCTGTGACTCCGGAGGGGGTACGGAGGACCCCCACCATGCCAGACCCCCCACGCCCGGATCCGAAAAATCAGCATTCGCCCGATTCGGGTTCCGGTCCCCCGGGCCCGGGTACGACCGAGAACCGGCGAACGAAGCACCTGGAGGACGACCATGCCCCTGCAGGCAATCGTGTTCGACCTGGACGGGGTCCTGATCGACTCCGAGCCCGTCTGGGAGGACGTCCGGCGGGCCTACGTCGCCGACCTCGGCGGGCGCTGGCTGCCGGACACGCAGGAGCGGCTGATGGGCATGAGCACCGACGAGTGGGCCGAGTACATCGCGTCCGACCTGGTCGAGGGCGTGTCCGCGGAGGACGTCGCGTACGAGGTGATCGACCGCATGTCGCAGCGGTACGCCGAACACCTCCCCGTCCTGCCGGGCGCGCGGGAGGCCGTCCGCCGGATGGCCGAGATCCGCCGGCTGGGCCTCGCCAGTTCGTCCCCGCGCGCGCTGATCGACATCGTCCTCGGACGGCTCGGCGTCGAGTCGCTGTTCCCCGCGACCGTCTCGACCGAGGAGGTCGACCGGGGCAAACCGGCACCGGACGGCTACCTCATGGTCGCCGCGCAGCTCGGCGTCCCCGCGGAGGACTGCGTCGCGATCGAGGATTCCTCGAACGGCCTCCGCTCGGCGCACGCCGCCGGGATGCGGGTGATCGCGATCCCGCGTCCCGCGCACCCGCCCGCGCCGGACGCCCTGGCGCTCGCCGCGCACGTCGCGGACGGCCTCGACGACCTGACCGCGGAGGTCGTCCACAAGGTGGCGAAGTGACGCACGGTGTCGGCGGCGGCTCCTAGTATGGGCGAATGTCCTCCCCCGAGACTCCCGAGTCGTTCGTGACGGACGAGATCGACGAGACGCTGCGCCGCGTGTTCGGCTACGACACGTTCCGGGACGGCCAGCGCGACATCGTCGAGCACGTGGTCTCCGGCGGGGACGCGCTGGTCCTGATGCCGACGGGCGGCGGGAAGTCGCTGTGCTACCAGATCCCGGCGCTGGTCCGGAAGGGCACCGGCATCGTGATCTCCCCGCTGATCGCCCTCATGCAGGACCAGGTCGACGCCCTGCGGGCCGCCGGCGTCCGCGCGGGCTTCCTCAACTCCACCCAGGACCTGGACGAGCGCCGCATCGTCGAGGCGCAGTTCGTGCAGGGCGAGCTCGACCTGCTCTACCTCGCGCCCGAGCGGCTGCGGCTCCCCGCGACCGTGGAGCTGCTCGACCGCGGCGACGTCGCGCTGTTCGCGATCGACGAGGCGCACTGCGTGTCGCAGTGGGGGCACGACTTCCGGCCCGACTACCTGATGCTGTCGGGGCTGCACGAACGCTGGCCGGACGTCCCGCGCATCGCCCTCACCGCGACGGCGACCGAGGCGACCCGCGCGGAGATCGCGTCCCGGCTCGATCTCGAGCGGGCGCGGCACTTCGTCGCGAGCTTCGACCGTCCGAACATCCAGTACCGCATCGAGCCGAAGACGGACGCGAAACGCCAGCTCCTGCGGCTCCTGCAGACCGAGCACCCGGGCGACGCGGGCATCGTGTACTGCCTGTCGCGCAACTCGGTGGAGAAGCACGCGCAGTTCCTCACCGAGAACGGCATCGAGGCCGTCCCGTACCACGCGGGGCTGGACGCCGAGACGCGCGCGGCGAACCAGTCCCGGTTCCTGCGGGAGGACGGGCTCGTCGTCGTCGCGACCATCGCGTTCGGCATGGGCATCGACAAACCGGACGTCCGGTTCGTCGCCCACCTCGACCTGCCGAAGTCGGTCGAGGGCTACTACCAGGAGACGGGACGCGCGGGCCGCGACGGGCTCCCGTCCACGGCGTGGCTCGCCTACGGCCTGCAGGACGTCGTCAACCTGCGCAAGATGATCGACTCCGGGGAGGGCGACGCGGCGTTCCGGCGCCGGCAGAGCACCCACCTCGACGCGATGCTCGCGCTGTGCGAGACGCCCGGGTGCCGCCGCGTCCAGCTCCTGAACTACTTCGGGCAGGACGCCGAGCCGTGCGGCAACTGCGACACGTGCATCACCCCGCCCGAGACGTGGGACGCGACCGTCCCCGCGCAGAAGGTGCTCTCGACGGTCGTGCGGCTCGACCGGGAGCGGCGGCAGAAGTTCGGCGCCGGGCACATCATCGACATCCTGCTCGGCAAGAAGAACGCGAAGATCATCCAGTTCGACCACGACGCGCTGAAGACGTTCGGCATCGGCACCGAGCTCCGCGACGTCGAATGGCGCGGCGTCGTCCGGCAGCTCCTCGCGCAGGGGCTGATCGCCGTCGAGAGCAACTACGGGGCGCTCGTCCTCACCGACGCGAGCGCCGAGGTGCTGCGCGGCGACCGCCGCGTGATGATGCGCCGCGAACCCGAACGGCCCACCGCGAAGGCCGCGAAGACCGCGAAGGACCGCAAGGCCCCCGTCGAGCTGCCCGCCGAGGCCGCTCCGCTGTTCGAGCGCCTGCGCGCCTGGCGCGCCGCGACGGCGAAGGAACAGGGCGTCCCGGCCTACGTGATCTTCCACGACGCCACGCTCCGCGAGATCGCCACCGTGCATCCCACGACCCTCGCCGAACTCGGCGGCGTGAGCGGCGTCGGCGAGAACAAGCTGGCGAAGTACGGCGACCAGGTCCTCGAGACCCTCGCCGCCGACTGACGTTCGCACCACCGCCCGACCGGCGGCCGCACCCGCCGACCGGCGTCCACGCACCCGCCGCGCAATCGGCGGCGCGGCTTTCGTTGCCCGTGTGAGGCGCCGGCTCCGGCGGGCGCACCTAGCTTCCTCCGCATGACCCACCTCACGCGCGCGCAGGCGCGCCGCCGACGGTTCCTCGCGGGCGCGGCGGGCGCCGCGCTGCTGTCCGCCGTGCCCGCTCTGGCACCCGCCCCGGCCACCGCCGCGCCGTCCTTCGCCCCCGCCGACACCGGCGCGCGCATCGTCGACCAGACCTGGCTGGACGACCGCACCTTCGACGTCACGATCGACACGCCGAGCCTCGCGCAGCGGGTCAAGACGCGGATCATCGTCCCGGAGAGCTGGACGCCGGACGCCGCGCGCACCTGGCCCGTCGTGTACGCGTACCACGGGGGCCGCGACAGCTACGTGTCGTGGACGCGCAGCACCGACATCGAACGGTACGCCGCGCCCCACGACGTCATGGTCGTCATGCCCGAGGCGGCCAACGGCGCGTACACCGACTGGTACAACGACGGCGAGGGCGGGCCGCCGATGTGGGAGACGTTCCACACCGTCGAGGTCCTCCAGCTCATGGAACGCAACTTCCACGCCGGGACGGCCCGCGCCGCGATGGGCATCTCGTCCGGTGCGGGCGGCGCGATGACGTACGCGGGCCGCCGCCCCGGCATCTTCCGGTACATCGCCGCGTCCAGCGGCGTCATGCACACGACGATGCCGGGCGTGCCCACCATGCTCGTCCTGACGCAGGCGCTCTACACCGAGACCGAGGACGCCACGGACGTCTGGGGCGTCCCGGGCGTCCACGACGCGAACTGGCTCGCGCACGACCCGTGGGTGCTGGCGCGGAACCTGCGCGGCGTCGGCCTGTTCGTGTCGAGCGGCCGCACCGGCCTGCCCGGCCCGCACGACCGTCCGGCCCCCGGTGAGGAGGAGTCGGTGCAGGTCCAGGAGGTGATCTGCGGCCGCACCACCGAGTCGTTCCTGCGCCGCCTCGGCCGGCTCGGCATCCCCGTCACGTCCCACGTGTACGAGGACGGCTGGCACAACTGGGAGGCGTGGCGCCCCGAGATGGACCGCTACTGGGCGCCGATGATGCGGGCGATCGGCGCCTGACTCCGCGCCGGGCCCCGGGCCCGCCGCGTTCCGGCCGTCCGGGCCGGGCGGCGGGCCCCCGGGCGCTCCCGCGGCCGAGGGCCCGCCCGCCTCACCGCAGGAGCCCGGTGTGCCGCCACAGCGCCCGGCCCGGCCCTGCCACGAGGCCGAGCTCCTCGAGGAACGGCACGATCTTCGCGCCCATCCACAGGAGCGTCTCGCGATGGTGGGGGTTCGCGAGCGCGATCGACCGTCCCCGCGCGGGCTCCAGCCCGACGCACCGGTACACCTCCGGGTCGATCATGAAGCCGATCGGCGCGGTCGCCGTCACCGCCGCGGTGAGCCGGTGCGCCGCGAGCCGCGCCCGTCCGAGACCCCGCATGCTCCGGACGATCTCCTCGCGGGCGAACCGGACGTGCCGGGCCTCCTCGATCACGTGGATGCGGCTGACGTCCCGCACGAGCGGCTGCACGCGCGGATCGTCCATGATCGCCCGCTGCATCCGGTCGAAGACCTCCTCGCCGACGAGGAACGTCGCCCACATCGCCGGCCCCGACCCGACCGCCTTGTACAGCCGCCCGCCCCGATGGACGATCGCGGGCAGCCGGGTCCGCGGCGCGCCGAGCCGGTCGAGCAGCCGGCCGAACATCACCGAATGCCGCGTCTCGTCCCCGACCTCGGTCAACGCGAACTGCGCGTGCGCGCTCCGCGGATCGAGGTCGTAGACGAACCGCATGAACAGCTGCATCAGCGACACTTCGAGCCACACCCCGACGTACGTCATGCTCGCCAGCTCGTGCCGCGACAGCTCGATGCGCCGCTCCTCGTCGAGCGCCCGCCACACGTCCGTCCCGTACAGGGACACGCGCTCGGGCGGGAGGAAGTACTTGCCCGGCTCCATCGGGGCGTCCCAGTCGATCTCCACACCGGGATCGAACGACGCCTTGGCCGCCGAACGCAGCAGCCGCCGCGCGGTGGCCTCCCGTTCCTTCACCTTCATCGCCGCTCCAGCAGACGGGAAATGGACGGACCAACCGTCCCCCCGCCGCGAAGCCGCGGCCATGTTCGCCCGGCGCGCGCCGCCGCGCCCGCTTTTGCGTCCTAGTCATATACGGTCACGGCGACCCCGCGTTCGGTCAGGCGCCGCTCGATCAGCGGCTCGACGCGGTCCCAGCGGCCGCCCGCGAGGCCGCAGCCGATCCTCGGCATGTGGACGCTCGCCGACAGCTCCAGCGCCTTCGCGCCGAGCGACTCCAGCGCCCGGTCGAGCGCGTCGTACCGGATCGGCGGCCCGTTGCGGCTCGGCCTGATGCCCCGTTGCGCGACCATGTTCGCCACCCACACGTACCGCTCGACCTGCACGTACTGGACGGCGCCCAGCTCGAAGCCGTTCTTCGCGCGTGCCCGGTGCCACGCCCGGTACCGGGCCTCCGGCTCCTTCCACCGCCGGGACACCGCGAGGACGAACCCCTTGCCCCACCCGCCGAGGTCGTTGCACACGTGCGCGACGATCTTCACGCCGGCCGCCTGCGGTGACGTCGCGTCCCCCTTGATGTACCGGATCCCCACCGGACGAACGGTAGCCGCGGCCTCCGACGTTCAGCGCGAGAGCAGCCGGGCCAGGTCGAGGTCGTCGCCGTGGACGTCGGCCAGCCACGCGTCGTGGACGTACTCGAACCCGAGGGTCTCGGTGTCGAGCACGCCGATGCTGCCGGGCATGACCTCCTGCCGCGGGTTGAAGGGTTCGCCCCGTTTCGTCTTCGGCTGCACCAGTTGGCCCAGGCAGTACGACACCGTCTCCCCGTACCGCCGCGGTCCGTTCTCGTGGTGGTAATGACCGCTGACATGCAGGCGGGGCTGGAGACGTTCAAGAAGTGCAGTCATTTTCGGTGACCCCTGCACGGTGCCCCGGTAACTCGACATCGCATAGGGCCCGTCATGGGTGACGAGCACATCGACGCTTCCCGGTTCGGTGTCGGCGAGCTTCGCATAGGCCGCGTCGTCGTAGTCCATGCCGTCCGACTCGATCAGCCCCAGGAACGCGAACCTCAACCCGGCGACGTCCGCGATCGTCCCGCACGGGACGTGGACGAACGCGCCCAGCGGGTCCACGGCGCCCCGCAGGCCCGCGAGCCACGCGTGGTCCTCGTGGTTCCCGCTCACGAACCGGACGGACGGCATCCGCGCCAGCGCGAGCCGCACGCCCTCGGCGAGTTCCGGCGACGGGTCCAGCAACCGGAAGAAGTCGTGCTGCGCGGGATGCTCGACCCCGAACCGCCGCGACGCGTCGTCCCACCGGTCCGCCGAGGGGAACGCCCCGAGATCCCCCACCTGGACGACCGCGTCGAGCCCCCCACGCGCCTCCGCGAGCTTCGCGACGGCCCCGAGCGCGTGGAGCACGCACCCGTGTACGTCCCCGACGAACGCGATCCTCATCCCGCCTCCGATCTTCGACTCTCGTATCGAACGGGAACCGGCGCCCGTCCGCAACACCCGGACGGCCGGACGGCCGGTTCCGAGCGATCACCCGTCCTCCGTAAACACTCGGTGTTGCGGGTGTCTTTTGAGGTCGAGCACCGGTGCAGCACGCGACGCGATGGGTAGCGGTCCCGGTCAGTCACCTCGTGCACAGTTCGACCGGACCGGGAGAGACCGATGCCCCAGCCGTCCCAGCAGCAGACCCCTCCGGGGCTCACCGGCGAGATGGACCCCAGGCCCGACCACGGCGAGGAGAGCTACCGCGGGTCCGGACGGCTGGCGGGCAAGGCGGCGGTGATCACCGGGGCGGACAGCGGCATCGGACGCGCGGTGGCGATCGCCTTCGCCCGCGAGGGCGCCGACGTCCTCGCGGCCTATCTCGACGAGCACGAGGACGCGGCCGAGACCCGGCGGTGGGTCGAGGACGCCGGGCGCACCTGCGTGCTGATGGACGGCGACGTCGCGGACCCCGCGCACTGCCGGGCGATCATCGACCGGGCCGTCGAGGAGTTCGGCCGCGTGGACGTGCTGGTCAACAACGCGGCGTTCCAGATGACGCGGGACTCCATCGAGGACATCCCGGACGAGGAGTGGGACCGCACGCTGGCGATCAACATCAGCGCCTTCTTCCATCTCGCGAAGGCCGCCGTCCCGCACATGCGGCCCGGCTCGTCGATCATCGGGTCCACGTCGGTGAACTCCGACATGCCGCCGCCGCAGTTGCTGCCGTACAACGTCACCAAGGCCGGGATCGCGAACATGGTCGGTTCGCTGGCCCAGATGCTCGGTCCCCGGGGCATCCGCGCCAACAGCGTCGCCCCCGGGCCGATCTGGACGCCGCTGATCCCGTCGACCATGCCGCCGGAGCAGGTGGAGAGCTTCGGCGACGACACGCCGCTGGGGCGGCGCGGCGAACCGGCCGAGCTGGCACCGGTCTACGTGCTGCTGGCCTCGGACGAGGCCGGTTACGTGTCCGGCGCCCGCGTCGCGGTCACCGGCGGGCAGCCGATCCTATGAGCGGCGCGTACCCGCTGCGGCTCACCTTCACGGCCCGTCCCCTGGTGTTCGGCGGACGCGCGATCGCCGAACGGCTGGGCAAGAGCGACCTTCCGGACTGGAGCATCGGCGAGACCTGGGAGTGCAGCGACGTCCAAGGCTCCGCCGCGGAGGTCGCCAACGGCCCGCTGGCCGGACGTCCGCTCCGCGCGCTGGTCGCCGACCGCCCCGAGGAGCTGATGGGCGAAGGGTGGTCCGGAGAGCAGTTCCCGCTGCTCACCAAGTTCATCGACGCCCGCGGCGCCCTGCCCGTCCACCTGCACGCCGACGACGAGACCGCGCGTCGGCTGGAAGGCGAGCGCAACGGCAAGACCGAAGCCTGGCACATTCTGGACGCCGCACCGGGGGCCACGGCACTGTGCGGCGTCAAAGCGGGCGTGACCGAGGACGAGCTGCGCGCGGCGCTCGAAGCCCAGGACTTCGACCGCGTCCTGCGCCGTCTGCCGGTGCGGCCCGGGGAAACGTTCTACGTGCCCGGCGGCACACCCCACAGCTTCGGCCCGGACACGCTCGTCTACGAGATCGAGCAGACCTCCGACATCCAGCAGCACGTGATGCACTGGAACATGGAGGACGGCTCCACGATCGGAGACGACCAGTTCGCCGCGAACCTGGACATGTTCATGCGGGAGGTGAAACCGGGGCCGAGCCCCGACCCCGTCCCCGGCTTGAAGATCGCCGCCGGCGACGGTGTGGAGCGGCTCTTCCTGTGCGCGGGCCCGTACTTCGCCCTCGAACGCTGGCGGGCGGGGACGGCCGAACCGCTGCGGCGCCGCTTCGCCACCGCGCAGATCCTGTCCAATGTCGGCGCCCCGGTGACGGTGCGGGCCGGGGAGCACCGCGAACGCCTCGGCCGGGCCGAGACGCTGCTGCTCCCGGCCGCTCTCGGCGACGTCGAGATCGCCGGGCCGGCGGACGTCCTGTTCGGCTACCTGCCCGACCTCCGGCGCGACGTCGTCGCGCCGCTCGTCCAGGCCGGGTATGCTCCCCGGCTCATCGAGACCCTCGGCGAGAACCTGGACGGCGGCACGCGGTAGGCCGCCGCCGGTCCTCCCGGCGTCACTTCTCGCCGGTGCGCTTGACCTCGCGGAACGCCTCCTTGGCCTTCTCTCCGGCCTGCTTGGCGCCGCCCGAGACCCGGTCCTTGCGGCCCTCCGCCTCCATGGACGGATCGCCCGACTCGCGGCCCGCGTTCTCCTTGGCGCGCCCCTTGGCACGTTGCGTCTTGTTCTTGAGGTTGTCCATCAGCCCCATCGGGCTCTCCTCTCCGAAGTGGCTCATATTTCGCTTCTATCGCCATGTGCCCTGCACGGGACCTTCCATGCGCACCGGCGTCCCGGCATCCGGACAGCGCCGGCCGCCGCGATCACGGCCCTTCGGACCGGACGGGACCGAGGGGCCGCCGCGCGAGGTGATCGCGGCGGCCCCGGTCAGAGGCAGGAGCCGGGAACGGACAGGTTGCTCATGTGTCCTTCGGTGATGCGTTGCAGCAGCTCGCGGAACTGCGTCCGCTCGGCCGGCGTCAGGTCTGCGAGGAGTTCGGTCTCGATCCCGGTGACGGTCCGGGTGGAGCTGGCCAGCGCGTGCCGTCCGGCGTCGGTCATGGTGACGACGCGGGCGCGCCGGTCGGCGGGATCGGGGCGCCGTTCGATCAGTTCCCGCCGCTCGAGCCGGTCCAGGACCGGGATGAGGGTGCTCTTGTCCAGACCGGACCTGTGGGCGATGGCGAGCTGGGTGGGCGCGCCCTCGGCGATGGCGGTGAGGACGACGTGTTCCCGCACGCTCAGGTCCATCCTCGCCAGGTTCTCGTCCACGGTCTCCTTGGAGACGTGTGCGGCGACCGCCAGCAGGCGGACGAGGTCGTCGCGCAACGGGCGGACCGCCATGGTCACCCTCCCCGTAGAAGTACGAACCCGGACCTTCTCACGTTAGACCATCGTGAGCCGCCGTCCGGCGGGACGGGACGGCGGCTCAGCCGAAGAACTCGACGAGCTCCCGGACGATCGCCTCGGGCTGCTTCTCGGGGAGGTAGTGGCCGCAGTCCTTGACCGGCGCCACCCGAACGTCCGGGCCCTTGCTCGGCAGCACCGAGGCCAGGAAGTCGTAGTTGCTATGGTCGCCGCCCAGCACCAGGGTCGGCATGCTCAGCGGCGGGTGCTCCTTCTGGTCCTCGATGTCCTGCATGAACGCCTGGTACCAGGCGTTGCCGGCGCGGACCGCGTCCGGTGAGGAGTAGGCCCGCGCGTACAGATCGCGGTCCCGGTCGCCGATCGAGCGGGGGTCCAGGAGCATGTAGTCGAACAGCGCGTCGATCCATGCCCGCTCGCGCCCGGCCAGCAGCGTCTCCGGCAGGCCGCGGACCTGGTTGAGGGCGAACCACCACAGGTAGATGCGGGAGCCGGCCGTGAAGTCCCCGTCCACATGCTGGTCGGGCTGCGGAAGCAGCGTCAGGCCGGTGAAGGTCTCGTCAGGGTGGTGGACGTCCAGCAGCACCAGCTTCTTCACGACCTCCGGGTGGTCGGCCGCCAGGGCCTGGGCCACCATGGCGCCGATGTCGTGCCCGGCGATGTGGGCCCTGTCGTGGCCGAGGTGGCGCAGCAGCCCCAGGACGTCCAGTGCCATCGTCTTCTTGTCGTACCCGCCTTCGGGCTTGTCCGAGCCGCCCATGCCGCGAATGTCGACCGCGATCACCCGGTAGCGCTCCGCGAGCGCGGGCATGATCTTGTGGAACTGCCACCAGTTCTGCGGCCAGCCGCCCAGCAGGACGAGCGGCTCCCCCCGCCCGCCCTCCACGTAGTGCAGCCGGACCCCGTCGATCGCCGCCAGACGGCTGGAGAAGCCGCCCTCCAGAGACTCGGCCAGTGCCGCGTTCACCGCAGCGTCCATGACGTACCACCCAACGTTCTAGGTTCATATCTTCTGACCTGAGAACGATAGGAAGCAATACATGCTCAAGTCAAATCATCCGAGGCGAGAACATCTGACCGCCCACCCGACCGTCGTCGCGGAACGAGCGCAGCGCACTCGCGGCGTCGACGCCCCTGGACGGTCTCCTCGCGGGTCCACGACGAACAGCCCGTCCCGCGGCGATTCGGCAGGTCCGCCGATCGTCGGTCAGGGACGCAGGTAGGCCATGAGGGCCTCGCCGCGCGGGGAGAGGCGGTAGCCGGTCTCCAGGCTCTCGGTCAGCCCCAGGGCCTTGAGGCGGCGGACGTCGGCCTTGAACGGGAGCTTCTCGCGGCCCATGCGTTCGGCCAGGTCCACGGCGCGCAGGCCGGGATGTTCCTCGATGAGGCGAAGGACCTCGCGAGTCCAGGGAGCGCGGCGGCTGCGAGTGTCGATGGCGTCCAGGGCGGCTTCGATCTCGCCCAGCTCCCGCTCGGTCAGGTCAGCCTTCCCGGCCAGTTCCGCTTCGGGGCCGGGACCGCCGAGGTGCAGCATGACGCGGTGGTAGCCGCCCACCTTGGTGCTCTTGGACAGGGCGGCGAGCAGGGCCGCGCGGTCCGCGAAGCCGGAGCGCAGGGCGTCCTCCCCGGTGATCTCCTCGGGAGTCACGGCCGTGACCGAGTCGATGACGACGATCCCCGCCCAGGTGCGCTGGGTGCTCCCCGCGCGCACCGGAGGCTTGGCCCACACCCGGAACACCCGATCGATCCGCCCGTCCACGATCCCCTCAAGGACCTCCCGCTTGAACAGCATCGTTCCCCCGTTAGTGGTCCGCCTCTCCACAATCCTCTCTGGACGAACCAGAGAACGGCCAGAACCGTAAGTAATTCCTGCCGACGCGAAGGCTGGGTGACGTGCGGGACGGTGAGTACGTGCCCGCCCGATCCGTTCCGGCAGCGTGACGGGCGCAGGCACTGCACCGTTCATCGCACTGCACAAGAGGAGCATTCATGTCCGCAGTCCGTTCTGCTCAGGTGGCTGAGATGGGTGGCAAGTTCGAGGTCGTGTCACGGGAGATGCCCGTGCCCGGGCGTGGCCAGGTCCGGGTGACGGTGGAGGCGGTCGGGGTGTGCCACACCGACTACTACTTCATCAACGGTGGGTATCCGGTGGAGTGGCCGGCGGTGTTCGGTCACGAGATCGCCGGCCGTGTCGCTGCACTCGGTGAAGGCGTTGAAGGGTGGAGTGTCGGGGACCGTGTGGCCGTGGGGTGGTTCGGCGGGCACTGCGGCATCTGCGACGCCTGCCGGGAGGGTGACTTCATCCACTGCGCGAAGATCGCGGTGCCGGGCTGGCAGTATCCCGGCGGCTACGCGGACGCGACCGTCGTGCCGGCCAACGCGCTCGCCCGTGTCCCCGAGAGCCTGAGTGCGGTCGACGCCGCCCCGCTGGGGTGCGCGGGCGTGGCGACCTTCAACTCGCTGCGCCGCAGCGCCGCCCGCCCCGGTGATCTCGTCGCCGTGCTCGGCATCGGCGGCCTGGGCCACCTCGGTGTCCAGTTCGCCAACAAGATGGGCCTCGAGACCGTGGCCATCGCCCGCGGCGAGGAGAAGGCCGAACTGGCCACCCGGTTGGGCGCGCACCACTACATCGATTCCACCGCCGGGGATGTGTCCGCCCGGCTGCAGGCTCTGGGCGGCGCGAAGGTGGTGCTGGCCACCGCGATGAACTCCGCGGCGATGACCGCCACCATCGACGGGCTGCGCCACAACGGCGAACTCCTCGTCGTCGGCGCCTCTCCGGAACCCATCGAGGTCAGCCCGTTCCAGATCCTCCCCACCAGCAAGACCGTGCACGGGCACCCCTCCGGCACCGCCAGGGACGTCGAGGAGACGCTGCGCTTCGCCGTCCTCACCGGCGTCCGCCCGATGACCGAGACCTACCCCCTCGACCAGATCACCGCCGGCTACGAACGCATGCTCTCCGGCGACGCGCGCTTCCGCGTCGTCCTGACCACCGGCAGGTGACCCACTACGGGCGCGCCGTCGTGCCGGGCACCTCCGGCAGGCGCATCTCCCTGAGCCGGCGGCGCGAGTCGATGCCCAGCTTGCGGTAGATGTTGCGCAGGTGGGCGTCGATGGTGCGCGAGCTGAGGAAGAGCTGCGCGGCGACCTCCTTGGAGGTCGCGCCCGAGGCCACCAGCCCGGCGATGCGCAGCTCCTGCGCGGTGAGCACGTCGAAGGGCTGCGCGGACCGCCTGCGGGGATGCTCGCCCGTGGCGCGCAGCTCCCCGGCGGCGCGCGACGCGAAGCCGTCCGCGCCGAGGTCGGACAGCAGCGCGTGCGCGGTGCGGAGCTGTTCTCGCGCGTCCTGGCGACGGCCCTCGCGGCGCAGCCACTCGCCGTAGACGAGATGGGCGCGGGCGAGGTGGGGCGGCGTCCGGCCCGTCGCGAGTCGCTCGATCGCCTCGCGGTACAGCTCCTCCGCGGCCGGGCCGTCGCTGACCAGCGCGCGTGATCGCGCCGCCAGCCCGAGCGCCCACGGGGCGCCGGTGGCGCGTGCCTGAGCGTCGAGCCGCTCCAGCGCCGCGGCCGCGGACCCGGGCCGGCCGGCGCGGACCGCGGCCTCCACCACCTCCGGCAACACCGCGCCCGCGTGGACCATCTCGCCGGACTTCCGGACGCGTTCCGCCGCGGCGAGGGCGGCGTCGTAACGGCCCAGCCCGTTGCTCAGCACGGCCAGCGCGTAGTCGGCGATCGTGATCGCGGTGCCCTCGCCGCGCCGGGTGGCGTCGTCCACGCTCGTCCGGTGCAGCGCGGCCGTCTCGTCCCGGCGCCCACGCCAGGCCGCCAGCAGCAGCCTGCCGTGGGGTATGGGCGCGGTTCCGGTCGCCCGGGCGACCACGTCGCTCTCATCGACGAGGTCCCCCACGCGGGCGAGTTCGCCGGTGTGGGTCAGCGCCGCCGCGGAGAAGTTCAGCGCCCACGGAAGCGCGGTCAAGGCACCGGTCTCCCGGGTGAGCCGCACGAAGCGGTCGGCGAGGACGTGGATCGCGGTGTCGTCCCACAGCGCCATGGCCGTGTGGCAGGCCAGCCACTCCCACCGCGGCTCGCCGTCCTCGGCGGGCGCCGGGGCCGCGAAGGACTCCACCGCCCGCCTCAGCTCCGGCACGCTCTCGGTGTAGCCCTTGAGGAAATACGTCACCAGACCGTCCAGCAGCAGGTCCAGAGGTCTCGGCGGCGTCGGCGGCGCGGGCGCGGCCCCGGCGGCCTCGGCCACCTCGGTGACGCCGTGGCCGCGGGCAAGGGGACCGGCGAGCATCGCCGCCTTCAGCGCGTGCAGGTAGGTCTCTCGCGACAGTGCGGCGTCCAGCGGGCCGAGCATCCCGGCCGCGTCGAGCAGCATGCCCGGCACGTCGTTGCCGCGGGTCGCGTAGAACGCGATCTGTGCCCGCAGGAGCTCCGCCCGGGCACGGTGGAGCGCGTCGAGCGGTCCGCCCGTGGCGGCGGCGAGCAGTCGCACGGCGGCGTCGGACGCACCCGCCCGGTGCTTGGCGCCGGCGGCGTCCAGCGTGCGCCGAGCCCGGACGCCGGGCTCGGAGGTCAGCTCCGCCGACCGCTCCAGGAACGCGGCCGCCGCGGCATGCCCGCCCCGTGCCCGCGCCCGGTCGGCGCAGAGCCGCAGCTCCGCCGCGATCGCGTCGTCGGTGCCGAGCACCGACCGCGACCGATGCCAGGTGCGACGGTCGGGGTCGGTCCCCGCGTCGGTCACGGCGGCGATCGCGCCGTGCGCCCGGCGGCGGTCGACCGGCGCGGCCGCCCGGTAGACCGCCGAGCGCGCCAGCGGGTGCGTGAACCGCACCCGGGAGTCGATCGTCAGCAGCCCCGCGTCCTGCGCCGGCTCGGCGTCCTGCGGCCCGAGGCCGAGGCGGTCGGCGGCACGCAGGAACAGTCCGGGGTCGCCGACCGGTTCCGCCGCCGCGACCACCAGCAACAGCCGGGTCGCCGCAGGCAGGGCGGCGACGCGACGCCGGAAGCTCTCCTGGATCCCGTCCGGGACGCTCAGGGCGCCCGGCAGGCCGAACCCGCCGGCGAGCTCCGTCGTCCCGGCGTGCCTCCCCAGCTCCAGCAGCGCCAGCGGGTTCCCCCCGGCCTCGGCGAGGACGGCGTCGCGCACGCCGTCGTCGAGCGGCTCGCGGACCGCCGCGGCCAGCAGGGCCCGGGCGTCGTCGTCGGCCAGCCCCTCGAGGCGCACCCCCGGCAGGTCGGCGAGCAGCCGGCCGGCCCCGTTGTCGGGTGCCCGGTCGCGCAGCCCGAACACGAGCGCCAGCGGCTCGGCGTCCAACCGCCGCGCCACGAACGCCAGCGTCTGCAGGGACACGACGTCGAGCCACTGAGCGTCGTCCACCAGGCACAGCAGCGGTCGCTCCACCGTGGCGTCGGCCAGGAGGCTGAGCGTGGCCAGGCCCACGAGGAACGGGTCGGGCCGGCCGCCGGTGCGGCGTCCCAGCGCCACGCCCAGCGCGATCCGCTGCGGCTCGGGGAGCGTGTCGAGACGGTC
Organism: Actinomadura sediminis; assembly: GCF_042675525.1. Lineage (NCBI taxonomy): Bacteria > Bacillati > Actinomycetota > Actinomycetes > Streptosporangiales > Thermomonosporaceae > Actinomadura > Actinomadura sediminis. The sequence goes on along the minus strand of NZ_JBHTJA010000008.1, from coordinate 85,395 downwards.
CAAGAGCGGGCCGCACAGCTGGTGCAGCCCCGCGAACGCGAACCCGATCTCCGCCTCGACGCCCGCGGCGTGCACCACCCGGAACCCGGACGCCGCATCGCGGGCGTGGGCCAGCAACGCCGTCTTGCCCATACCGGCCTCGCCACGCACGACCAAGACGCCGCTGCGGGCGTTCCGCGCCTCCGCGACCAGCCGGTCAACCGCCGCGCGCTCAACCTGCCGACCCCTCACCCCCGGCAGCGTAATCGCAGCACGCCGTCCCGACACCCGTCGTACGTACCGACGCCGAGCCCGTCCGTACCCAATCACCGCCGAGGCGGCCGAACGGCTGCTCGCCGCCCGACCCGTCCCCTCACATACGAAGGAACGACCACATGCCCGTCCAGAACACGCGACCACCTCCGCAGTCCGGCATCGGCGGTGAGGGCGGCCCCGAGGGCATGGGCGCCTTCACCAAGCACAAGGCCATCCTGGACGCCCTCTGGTCAGCTACTCGAAAAGACACCAGTCCGCCCCGAAGCCCCGACCAAGTAACGAAGATCGCCAATTTGAAGCCGGATGGACATGAACCCAAACCGCAGTAGCACACAAATGCCCAGGCGTCCGTCGACTCAATAAGGGTCGGCGAGTTTCACCAGCTCAGAGCGATGCTTAGGCCGCTCCCCTGAGAGTTCGTTACGTCTCAGCCAAGTTACCCAGCACTCTCTCAGGCGCGTGCGGCGCGGAGTTCTACGGCGTCCAGAAAGAGTTCGAGTGCGACCTCGAATTGGTCTTCGGAGTCCACGTCGGGCAAGTGAGGGGCGACGGCCGCGATGTTCGGGTACCGGTCGGGCGACAGCGCGAGGTACTCGCGGCTCCAGGCGCGGCGTTCACCGGCCACGATGTCCGCGGGCAGCGTGAGCCGGGACGCCTCGAACGCCGAGTAGCCGAGCGCGATGTCGACCAGCGCCCGGTAGTAGGAGGCGGCTTCACGGCCCTGCAGGCCCGCCTGCAGCAGCGCGCCGATCACGATGTCCGCGGCGGCGAACTCGGCGTCGCGGCGGGCGGTTCGGGCGGCGACCAGGGCGGCGGCGTGCGGGTGGGCGCCGCAGGCCCGGCGGACCCGCCGGGCGAGGTCGGTCAGGGTGCGGCGCCAGTCGGGCGACGGGGCGAACCCTTCCAGCGACTCGGCGAGAAGCCGGTCGGTGAGCGCCCGCATGAGGTCGTCCTTGCCGCCGAAGTGCCGCAAGACGGCTGTGTGATCGACGCCGAGCTCGGCGCCCAGCCGCCGGAACGTCAGGGACTCCGCACCATCTCTTTCCATGATCGTCATGGCGGCGTCCACGATGCGCTCCGGGGTGAGAAACCCCAGGGAGCGGCGACGGCGCGGGGGTGCGGAGGCTGGATCGGTCACTGCGCAAGGATAGCCGCGACCTTAAGCACCAGCGTTGACACCATTGGTGCTTAGGACTTTGATACGGGCACCCCCCGACGAACGGAGTGCCGATGATCAAGCGAAGCCTGGCGACCGCCGCGTCGGCGGCCGTCCTGCTGACCTCCGTGCTGCAGGCCCCCGCCGAAGCCGACGACCGGCCGCTGCCGCTGCCGCTCCTGGCGCACCTGCCCTTCTACCCGACGGCCACCGTCAGACCCGCCGACCGTCCCGAGCCTCTCCTGCCGAGGGCTCAAGAACTCGACGTCACCTACAACTTCCAGGGCGAACGGCGAACGGTGCGCGACTTCCTGGCCCGCTCGTCCACGCTCGGCTTCCTCGTCCTGGACGGCGCGACGATCGTCGACGAGCGGTACTTCGGCGGGTACGGCCCTACCAGCCGGTTCAACTCGTGGTCGGTCGGCAAGTCCATCACGGCCACCGCCCTTGGCGCGGCCGTCGCCGAGGGCCGCATCCGCTCGGTCGACGATCCGGTGACCCGGTACGTCCCCGAACTCCGCGGCACCGCCTACGACGGAGTCGCCATCCGCGACGTCCTGCAAATGGCGTCCGGCCACCGCTACGACGAGACGAACTACGCCGACCCGACCAAGGGCTCGACCGCCACGACGATCCGGATGGTCCTCGGGACGCCGCTCACCGCGCAGGCCCGGAAGGCGGAACGCGAACGTCCGCCCGGCACCCGGTGGAACTACGACTCGATGAACACCTTCGTGCTCGGCTGGATCGTTGCCAGGGCGACCGGACGGCCGCTCGCCGAGTACGTCCAGGACCGCATCTGGCGACCGGCCGGCATGGAGACGCCGATGCTGATGGGCCGCGACTACGCGGGCAGCGGCATCGGGTACTGCTGCTACCACGCGACGGTCCGGGACTTCGCCCGCTTCGGCCTGCTCTACCTGCGCGACGGCCGCGCGGGCGGCCGCCAGGTGATCCCGGCCGAATGGGTACGGAACTCGACGCACAGCTCCGCGCCCTACCTGCGACCGGGACGGCTGGTCCCCGACAAGCCGGACAGTCCGGAGAACGCCTACGGGTACGGCTACCAGTGGTGGCTCGGTGACGGCGACCGCGGCGACTACACCGCCGTCGGCATCCTCGGGCAGTTCGTCTACGTCTCCCCGAAGGACGGGGTCGTCATCGTCAAGACGAGCGAGGACCTCAACTCCGCCGTCCACATGGGTGAGGCGCTCCACGCATTCCGCGCGGTCGCCGACGCCGTGGCGCAGCGCCGCTGACCCGCCCAGGGGCCCGCCGCCTCCCAAGGCGGCGGACCCACGAGCCCGCCGACCGGACGCGCGGGACGTGCGACCTGCGGGGGCGCGGGGCACAGGCAGCGGGCTCCACTCTGGCATCGGCGAGGACCTCGCGCGGTCTCCCGGTCGAGCACTCTCCCGACATCCTGTGCACACCATGTGCACACCAGGCGAAGAAAAACGGACATCTCGAACGCGACAGGGGCTTCGCCGATGATCTTGCTTTCGGCGAAGCCCCTGGTCAGGTGGCGGAGGATCGGGGATTTGAACCCCGGATGGGCGTGAACCCAAACCGCATTAGCAGTACCATTCCAGGCGTACTCTGGCATGGTTTGTCGTATCGACAAGTCCACGTTTCCCCAGGTCAGCGTCCATGTGATGCACCCCGATTCACCATGATCCACTACAGTTCGTGCCCACCCTGTGCTCACCAACCGCCGCACGCGCAGACCTGGGCGACTGGATGCGCAGAGTAATCGAGCGGCCCTCCATCCCATGGGCCGCTGCGGTGTCGACTCAGCCCCCGTCAACCGTATGGTGACCACCCCCGCATGCGCGGGGCCGACAGCACCGCGACCGGCCGCTCGAAATCCAGGTGCGGACCATCCTCGCGTGCGCGGGGCCGACCGGTGGGTGATCACGCCGCGTCTGATCGGGCTGGGACCATCCCCGCGTGCGTGGGGCCGACTCCGCAGAGAAGTAGATGCAGCTCGCCCCGCTCGGACCATCCCCGCGTGCGCGGGGCCGACACCGCGCACGACAGCGCGGAGGCGTGGATGGAGGGACCATCCCCGCGTGCGCGGGGCCGACGGGACCCAGGCTGTGGAGTTAGTGCGAATGTCAGGACCATCCCCGCGTGCGCGGGGCCGACCCTTTTTGACCTGCGGTTCTATCCGCGAGGAGGGTGGTTTTCGTTTAGTTGGTTTCTCCGTCGGGCGGTCAGGATGAGGCCGTCGAAGTCGACGGGCCGCCAGCGGTCCTTGCCGGCGGTGCGGACGGCCCAGCCTTGTTCGTTGGTGGCTGGTTCGACGAGGATGGCTTGGCCGTCGCCGATGCGGGCGGCCAGCAGTTCCCACAGCCGATCGCGGATGCGGCGGCTGGGGTTGCCGACGAAGACTCCGGCGTGGACCTCGACCATCCAGCGGGTGAGGTGGCCGCGGAGCCCTTCGGGGGCGGCGATGAGGACGATGACGGTGGTCATGTGGTCGGGGCGGGCTTGTCGGTGGGCGGGTCGAACTCGGGGCCGATGATGGCGACGTGCTGGGTGCCCATGCCCGGTTCGACGAGGTCTTCGGTGCCCGACCAGTTGAGTCCTCCGGGGACGGCGCCGGTTTGTTCGTCCCAGAGTTGGTTGATGTCTTCGTCGATGGGGATGCGGGCTGCTTCGTCGGGGGTGAGGAGCGTTTTGACGTCGTGCACGATGCGGCCCAGGAGTCGGTTTTCGGCTATGAGGTCGCGTAGGCCGGTGCGTGCGTCGCGTTCTTCGGTGAGTCCTTGAGCGGCGAGGTCGAAGGCGAGCGGGATGGTGTATTCGGCTTTGTACAGGTCGGCGATGTCCAGGACGAAGGAGAGCGCCGATCCGGTGTGGACGAACCCGAGGCCGGGGCTGGCGCCCAGGCCGACGATGACGGCGTGGCAGACGCCGTAGAGGGCTGCGTTGGCGGCCGACAGCAGGCGGTTGAGGTCGTCGCCGGCTGCGTGGGCGTCGCCGGCTTTGTATTCGCGGCGGGTCCAGTCCACGCCGGTGCGTTGAGCGTGGACCTTGTAGAGCTTGCGGATGCGGGTGCCTTCGCGGCCCCGTAGTTGCTGCATGGTCGCGGTGGAGACGTCTTCGTCGGGGAAGCGCATGGCGTACATGGCGCGGGCGACGTTCAGGCGTTCTTTGGGGCGGGTGACCAGGTACGCCTGGCGGTGCAGCAGGCCGGCGCCGCGGGCGGGCCCGAGGCCGGATGCGTACAGCCGGACGCCTTGCTGTCCGACCCAGCAGATCGCGGTGCCGGAGTCGCCCAGCAGGTTGACCGCGCCGTGGGTGATGCGTGTGCCCGGGCCGAGCAGCAGTACGGCGACCAGGGCCGCGGGGATTCGGACGGTTTCGCGTTTGTTGATGACGACGACTGCGTTCTCGTCGCGGTCGACGTGGCTTCGCTCGACGTAGACGCTGGAGACACGGTCTTCGAGGCGGTGCAGGTCGTGCGGGTGTGCACGCCACCAGATGTCGGCCATTCAGTGTCCGCCTCGTGGGGCGAGTGTGAGCAGGCCGCAGCCGTATGCCTTCGCCGGGCCGATTCCCTGCAGGAGGGCGCGGCTCAGGAGTTCGGTGTCGGTGACTCGCATGTGGCCTTGGAAGGTGACGGTGTGCAGGACGACCGGCTTGTGCGACTTCTTGCTGAAGGACAGACGGTCGCGGTTGAGGATCCGGACGTCGGGTGCAGGCGTGGAGTCCTCGAGGGGGAGGTCGGGCAGCCCCGGATCGGTGCGGGCCGGCAGGATCTCGAAGCCGTGCTTGGTTGCCCGGGCCAGGAGCCAGGCGAGTTGGGCTTCCGCGGTGCGGTGTCCGATGCGGAACGATCTGCGGGTGCCCTGGGCGAGCTGCTTCTTTTGGACGTCGGTCTGCTTGATGGGGCGGGAGGTGTTCTGCACGGGGTTGGCGGTCAGGCGGAAGTTGAATTCGCGGCCCACTGCCAGTTGTGCCAGGAGGGGGGAGTAGTCGGCGACGGTGTAGTGGTCTTCGTCTGCTGCAGGCCAGCCGGCGGCTTCGACCAGGTGGGTCCAGTCGGGTTTGGACGCGGTGAGCGCGACCAGGTAGGGGCGGTGGTCGTTGTCGGTGTCCAGGCGCCACAGCGATCGCTCGGTGTCGGGTGTGGCCGGGACGGCGGCGCAGACGTTGCTGTGCATGGCCCGCGGGTTGGCAAGCAGCGTGCGCGATTCCTTGCGCAGCGGGTTGATGCGGACGCGTGACAGGTAGGGCATCGTCGATTCACCAGCCCAGCAGCGCGAAGGGGTTGTGGTCTTCGCTGACGGGTCCGTCGGGGTCGGAGAAACCAGTGGGCGCCGAGATCCAGGAGTGGGAGACGCGCCGACTGGTGAAGCGGCGACCACGCGGATCGAATGACAGCGGCACGTCGTGGACGACGTCGTCACCATCGGGAGATTCGATCGTCGCGGACAGTTGGATGTGGGCCGGACGGCCGTGGCGGCGCTGGAATTCTCGGCGTGCTGCCTGCCCGGCCTGCCAGGGCTCGCTCTGCAGTGCTTCGGGCAGCGTCCCGGGGCGCTGGCCGAGGACGAGCGGCTGGGTCGGCACGCAGGAGCGGCGCCCGAGCGCGAGCGGATAGGCGGGGCTGCGGACGGCTCCGGCGAGCGAGGTCACCAGGTCCGCCGGGCCGGCGACGCCGACGACGAACACCGCGTCCTGCAGGTAGAACCGCTGTGTCACGTGGGTGTGCTTGGCCGGCGATGTGGGTTTCTGGACGCCTTTGGCGTTCACGCCCGCCTGCGGCAGCGGCCGGCCCCGGTAGTCGCTGACGGTGTGGTAGTCGCGCAGCAGGGTCCCGGCTTGGTCCACGCGCACCCCGAGGGTCAGGCCGAGGAGTTCGTCGAGGGGATCGTCGCGGCGGCGGCCTTGCGCGGCCGCCAGCAGGCCAATGACTCCTGACTTGGTCGGCTCGGGGCGGGTCTCCCGGCGGTTGAAGCGGCTCTGGTCGCCCCATGACTGGAGGGGGCCGGCGAGCCGCAGGAGCAGGACGTGTGGTTCGTCGTTGGCCATGGCGGTGGTCCTCAGCTCTGCTTCCATGCCCGGGTCAGCGCCTGGTCCAGGCCGTCGAGCATCCGGTCGAAGGGTTGATTGGCGCCGAACGCGTGAGCGAGGTCTTCGGCGTCGTCGTCGAACGCGTGCGACACGGCCGCGTGGAACGGCTGGTCGCCCCACTGCCGGACCGAACGCAGGTACTCCTTGGCGAGCTCGGTGGCGGACGCGGCGGCGACGCCGGACGTGGCGGTGGCCGAAACGGGGCGTTCGAACGCCGACACCAGGTTGACCGGCTGGTCGTCGCGGACGGTGACAGCCACCAGGCTCGGCCTCGTTCGGTGGGCGAAGGAGGTGATGTGGCCGGTCGGCATGGACAGCGAGAACGCGCGGCCGAAGCGGCGCACGGCGTCGAGCGCCGCGTCGACGGTGCCGCAGTTGGCGATGAGCTGGTGCACGCCGATGTTGGCGTACCGGTAGAGGGTGGCGGAGTTGAAGCCGATGTTGCCAATCATTCCGGCGCCGGTCTCGTCGGCCTCGTTGGCGTCGTCGACCGCCGTGTAGTAGTCGGATTCGAGGTCGACTCGGTGGGTCGACAGGGCGTGGGCGACCTGCGCGGCGGCGTCCACGTTGAGGGACGGGATGTCGGCGACCATGCGGCCGAACAAGGCGACCCCGATCGGATGGCCGGTCTTGAGCTCGTCGGCGATCTTCAGGTCCTTGGCGGCGGTGCTCAGCGCGTCGTCGGGAAGGTCGGCGAGCTCCGTGGCACGGTCGGCGACCAGGTCGACGATCCGGTCGAGCTGTCCGTAGCCGTAGTACAGCAGGTAGGCGGTGTCGCCGGCTTTGCGCCCTGCCTTGATGCCCAACGGCTCCAGCAACGCCCCGGCCAGCCGCTGCGCCTGCTCTTCCACCAGATCGGTGCGCGATTCGATGCGTTCGGCCAGCTGCTTGGCGATCTGCTTGGTGCGGGTCGACTGGTCGGCCTCGGGCAGGTCCCGGTCGAACTCGATGCGGGTGGCGCGCTTCCACGCCTGCGAGGAGACCCGGGATCGGCGGACGCCTCCATAGAAGGCTTCCTTCGGGTTCCCCTGGTCGTCTCGGTTCAGGTTGGCCGGCGGGACGGTCTGCAGGATGTGGAACTCGACGTACTGGTGCTCGGGCATGGTGGCTCCTGGAGAAGATCGTGGGTGAGGGAAGTGGCGCGGCATCTGCGGGTCAGGAGGCGGGCGCTTCGGGGGTGTCGGTGTCCTGCTGCGCCCAGACCTGGTACTCCACCGCCCAGCGGCGGCGGGCCCTGCGGCGGCCGTCCTCGTAGTGCCAGTCGTGGATCAGCTGCATGAGCCCGTCGTAGTCGAGGGGCTGGTCGATGACGCGGAGCTGGTCGATCAGGCCGCGCAGCCGCATCAGCAGCGGTGCGGGACCCGTGGTCGTGGCGGCCGCGTTGACGCGCGCGTCCACGGCCTGCGCGCTGAAGCGGCTGCTTGCACGCAAGAGGTACAGCGCCTTGCCCAGCGGCACTTTCGGGTGGTGCATCGATTTCTTCTTGGACTGCTGGTGCAGCCCGTAGAGGGCGAGGGCGGCATGCTCGGCCTGCTGCTCGTTGGACACCTCGCCGGCCTGTGCCAGCCGGTCATCGATGGGGCAGGTGTAGAACCGCCACATGCGCGGCACGTCCCCCGCCGGACGTCCCAGCCCGGCGCGCAACGCGGCCAGGTCTTCTCCCGGTGGTGCTCCCAGCGGACGGCCCGTTCTCGGGTCGTGGGTGAGCCAGGTGCCGTTGGTGTCGACACGGTGCCAATAGCGCTGCGTCATGGATGCCTCGCGGAGGAGTGAGGGTGTGCGGTCGGCGCCGGCTCTAGACGGCGCGGGGAAGGACGCGATTGAGGCGTCCGTAGAAGTCGTTCACGGCGACGCCCAGCGGCAGGCCCGGCACCGTGGTCCCGTCGGGCTTGCGGCTCTCACGGCCGGAGAAGACGCTCTCGGGGACCGTCGAGTGCACCGAGTCGGCGACCTGCAGCGTCAGGCGGCGGGCGGTCGCCTCCCAGGCTTGGACGCCACGCTCGACGGTGTCGTCGTCGGCGACGTTCTGCAGTCCGTGCAGTAGGCGGCGGACGACCGGGTCCAGCAGGTGCAGCAGCCGCTCGCCCGGGCGTTGCCCCTTGTCCCAGGGAATGGGGTCGAGCCCTGCGGCACGGCGAAGGTCCGCCGACAGGTAGTTCACGGCTTGGGCCAGTTGTTCCGCCTGCTCGACAGCGTCCAGCACGGCTATGTGGACGTCGCTGCCGGGCTGGAGCGCGGCGATCGGCAGCGGAGTCAGATCGTGCAGGACGTCCTCCACGATCGCGGACTGGTTCCCGTAGACCATGCCGAACGTCTCCACGCGCAGCGGATAGTGCGCGTCGATCAGCTCCTCGTCCTGCAAGCCGCGGATCTGGTCGAGAAGCTCACTCGTCTGGAAGGAGGCGGTCTCCTCGGACTCGGCCGCCAGCAGGGCGTTCATGCCGCGCCAGATCTGCTTGCCGGGCGTGTGCCGGAGCGGACGCAGTGGGGCGGACGTCTTGGCCTTCTTCGACGTCCGCTCGGCTCTCCAGGCGGTGTGCGGTTCCCAATCCGGGGGCGCGGAGAGCCGATCGCCGGCGGCGACGAGGACGCGGGTGACCCGGATCCCGTCGTCGGTTTCCTCGGGCACGAGCCGGATGCGGCGGGACTGCCAGGTCCACAGGTCCAGCAGGCCTCGTGCCGTCCGGCTCTCCCACTCGGGTCCGATGGATCGGGTCCACTGTGGTGCACCGAGCCGTTCCTGCACGCCGATGGGAACGTTCAGCAGGAGCGTCTCGTAGAGCGTCCGGCCGATTGGCATCACCACACCGAGTTGCCCCAAGGGCCCGGTGGGGTTGCCGGTCGTCTTGCCCGACTTGGCCTGCGGGTCCCCGACGACGCCGGTCTTGATGGCCGCGGTGTCCCAACACTGGGCGTGCAACAGCCACAGCGCCGCCTTCGCGGGCGACAATGCGGGAGGGTCACCCTCGGTCCGCGCGGAGAACAGCGGGACGTTGTTGCCGGTCGCCTCCACCGCGACCAGCAGACCCGACCCTTTCGTCTCGTCCTTGGCCGTACGCAGCCCGGCGACCTGCGCGAAGGGCGTCTCGGGGTGGAACAGGTCGAACCGCTCCCGGTGCTGTTGCAGGTAGTCCTCGAGCGTATCCTGCTCGGCGGCGGTGAAGCCGCCTTGGACCAACCGCCGCGCCCACGTCCGCCGGTCGTCCGGCGATCCGAGCGCGTCCATGACGATGGGGAGAAGCACTTGCCGGAACAGCGCCGGTAGTTGCGTGGGGAGATCAACGACGATCTCGGTGATCTCCCCTGCGCGACGCAGCAAGCCCAGTACACCGAACTCCTCGGTGGTCTGTGCATCCCCGACGCGCGCAGGGAGCCACGGCGCGTCGACCAGGCCGAATCCCGGCATCATCCACCTCACAAACGATCACGTGTAGGTGAGATGACGATATGGGGACTTGAGGAGCCATGCCGGTCATATGGCAAGGTTGGCCGGACGCGGCCTTCCGGTGGACAAGGCCGCGGGTCGCGGCCCCGGTCGAGCCGGGGATGGCTCCCGATCTCGTGTGAGCTGGTAGTTGGCCCCGCGGCACGCGGGGGCGGGCGGGGCGGCCTGGGCCGCCCCGCCCGCTTTCACCGCGTTCTTTCCTCCGTCAAGCCGAGAAGCCGGTCGTATCGAACCTCGTGGTCACCGATCCGGCCTTTCCCGGAGGCGTCCAGGGGCAGAGCCCGGCTGTAACGCAGCCATGGGTCCTCCCGCCATCCGTCGAGCGGACCGAGCTCGCGCTCAGCGTCCTCGGTGAGCTTCGCCGGCAGGCGCACGGTCCCGCCCAGGACGTCGTCCAAACGATCACGAGATGCTTCGCCGTGCACACCCAACGATTTGCCCGACAGCGTGCGGAATCCTCGGTCGTCCTGACGCACCAAAACGACCTCGACGCTCCGGTCGCCGTCGCGCACCATGGCGCGGTGCTGCTCGTCGGGCAAGACGTCCTTCGAGCCTCCGCGGTGCAGCCCTTCCAATGTTTGGCGTCCGTGCTCCCCTGCCCGTGTGAGCAGGAAGGGCTCGGCGCTCTCCGCACGCGTGCGCTGACGGTCGGCCCATTCGGTGTAAGCGTCCCGTTCTGCCTGCTCCCATGCCGCGGGCACGACAGAGCGGTCGGGGGCGTATACCTCGGACACCAGTTGCGGCACCTGTCCGGGAATCGACCAGCGGTCCCCCGCAGCGGCACAAACCTGGGCGGCGGTTCGCAGCAGCAGGTAGCGGCCGTAGATTCCCTCGGCCGCCTTCACGAAGCGCGGAGGTCTGCCGTCCTGAGGGGCGAACCCGGTAACGATCACACGTGGGTCGCTGACCCGGTCGGGTCGCCGCACGCCGGCGTGCCGGTGCGCACGGCCGATCCGCTGCAGCAGCAAGTCCATTGGGGCCAGATCGGTGACCAGGAGGTCCGCGTCCACATCGAACGACTGCTCAGCGATCTGCGTCGCCACCAGGACCATGCGAGGTGGACGAGGAGAGCCGCCCGGCTTCGGAGCACCAAGCAACTCCAGGCACTCCTCGGTCCGGTCGGCGCGGTCGGCCGCACAGAGGCGCCCATGCAGCAAGCGGACCTCATCACCGAACTCCTCGCGCAGCGCTTCGAACGTCTGCTGAGCCCTCAGGACCGTGTTTCGAATGACCAGTGCACACCCGCCGTCGGCAAGGCGCTCCCGAAGCAGAGCTGCCACCTGCTCACCTGATGCACGCCCATCAGGTTCCTTCGCCGCGTCATCGAACGGCTCGGGAAGGATCTCAACCGCTACTTGCAAATCGTCTCGCCAAGACCGGCTCGCCTTCACGACGTGGCCCACCTCCGAGCCAAAACGCCACACGGCCGTCACACTCGGATAACCACTGGGCTCCGGCACCGCCGAGACCTCCGACGCCACGGCATCGGCGGATCGGGCGCCGGCCAGGTATGCGGCCATCAGCTCGCGACGCTGCGCAGGAGGCAACGTCGCCGACAAGAGCACCACCGGAACGCCGGCCTGGCCCAGCCACCGCAGCCCCTCTGCCAGGAACTGCGACATGTAGACGTCTGCGGCGTGCACCTCGTCGAGCACGACGACCTTGCCGGCCAAACCGGCCATTCGCAGCATGACGTGCTTGGTCCGAGTCGCGGCGAAAAGCAACTGGTCGATCGTCCCCACGACGAACGGGCTCAACAGCCCTCGTTTGGCCCCCATGAACCACTCCGCGGGAGCCAGTCGTTCTGGAACGACGTCCGCCGACGCCTGGGCGGAAACGCCGTAGGGGTCATCGAGACCGAACTCGTCTTCGTCCACGCTGGTGAATCGGTCGTCCGGCGCGGCATCCTCGGTGAGCAGGTCCCTCCACTGCCTGTTGAACATCCGCTTGCCGTGCAGAAGCGCGACCTGCGACGCCAAGTCCGGTGCGATGCCTTCCAACCATGAACGGACATTGCTGAACATCGGGTCGCAGGTCGCCTGCGTGGGCATTCCGACGAACACGCCGTCCATCCCCCACCGGGCAGCGAGCACCTCCGCGACCACCAACGCGGCTTTGGTCTTCCCCTCCCCCATGGGAGCCTCGACCACGACCAAGCCAGGCGCGCCCATCTGGCGCGCGACGTCCGCCAGCATCGTCTGCGACGGCCGAGGATCGTTCCGGAATCGGGCTTGGAATGTGTTCTGACCTGGCGCAACAAGTTCGCCCCAGCCACCCCGCAGCCCCAGCCGTTTCCAGGCCGCCTCTGCCCGTTCACGGGCACCATGCATGCTGACCTCGGCCAGCGAGTCGACGCCTCGAAAGTGTTCTTGGTCGCTGGCGATCCAGTCGGCCATCACAACGAAACCGCTGAGCTGCAACTGCACCGCACGATTCGGGGTGTTGTTCGGCTCTACGCCTGCAACGTCGTCAAACCCCAGCGCTGTTGTGAAAGCGTTCAGCAGCTCCCACCGAGCTTGCTTCCACTCGCGGCCCTTGCCCTGGAGTCGTCCTCCGGCTCGGCGAGGTTCCGCTGCCCCACCGAGCGTGGGAAACAATCCATGATGGCCGGCGATCAAAGGCCAAACCCAGTCGATGCTGGCCTCCGACCACCCCACCTCCGACAGACATCCGCGGATGAGGCACCCGCCCGCCCGATCATGCCTCCAGCGATGCAGCCGGACAACGCGCTGATCCCAGACCAGACCGGCTCGACGAACACGCGCAGCACCAGCCTCATCCAAATGCTGGAACGCAGGAGTCGCCTTGCCGAAGTCATGGACTCCGCACAGCCATGCGAAGAACCGGCGCCCCCTCCCAGGGCCCGCAATGTCGTTGAGCGTCTGACGTAGCGACGGCGCCAGGTAGTGATCCCACACGAGTTCGGCGACCGCCGCGGTGTCGAGCAAATGCTGCAACAACAGGTTGGCGCGCCCCCCTGCCTTGCCTGCACTCTTGCCCCAGAGCGCACCCAACGGCGGCAGAGCGACGGAGTGTGTGGTGAGGCTCGAAGACTGGCCGCCTTGTTCGTGCTCCGTACGCGTCACAGCTGGCAAAGTATCCAGCCCCACTGACAAACTGACGCTGTGACTCCTCAGCTCAACCAGCCCAAGATCACAGAGAGGGGCGAGTTGCGCGATGCAACTAAATGAGAAGTACCCCTCCCGCTGTTAACGCCCCAGGTCACGAAGCCTCGGCCCCGCGCACGCGGGGATGGTTCGCCGCGCGCGCGTTGGTGGCGGCCGCCGCCGACCTCGGCCCCGCGCACGCGGGGATGGTTCACCATAAAAGCCCGGGGCCAGAGGCTCCGGGCTCTCGGCCCCGCGCACGCGGGGATGGTTCCCGGCCGCAGGTTGGATCGGATGATCAGGTAGCCTCGGCCCCGCGCACGCGGGGATGGTTCCTTGCGGTCGGAGGTGTCGCAGGGCACCATCTCCTCGGCCCCGCGCACGCGGGGATGGTTCGGCCCTGAAGAAGATCGCCAAGGACAAGCCGTACTCGGCCCCGCGCACGCGGGGATGGTTCGCCACCCGCGGACCGGCGAAGCGCTCCAAGATCCTCGGCCCCGCGCACGCGGGGATGGTTCCCGCGGATCACCGCTGGCGATCCCATCGACCTACTCGGCCCCGCGCACGCGGGGATGGTTCTCGGCTCGATCTCCTGCGCGAGCGTCACGCCGTCTCGGCCCCGCGCACGCGGGGATGGTTCCTGGGCCGGTTCGAGTGCGCGATGGAGGAGTACCTCGGCCCCGCGCACGCGGGGATGGTTCTGCGAGGTTCTTGTGCCCCTCGACGCGGTACTCCTCGGCCCCGCGCACGCGGGGATGGTTCCTCCGCGTACCAGTCGTCGTACCGGCCGAGCGCCTCGGCCCCGCGCACGCGGGGATGGTTCCGCAGATCGGCATCTGCTGCGACAACTGCGGACCCCGCTCACGCGGGGATGGTTCGGCGCTGTCCATGGGACCAACCTCACCCTGACTCTCGGCCCCGCGCATGCGGGGATCAGTAGAACCCGCCGTTCCCGCCAGGGGGCGTTCTGTCCGCCCCTGGCACGCACATGAGAGAAATCCGCCAGTGTCCGCGCGTCGACCTCGATCCACACCAGTGACCAAACAGCGCTGTGAGCCCAGAATGCTCCAGGCTCACAGCGTCCATAGGCTCAGGCCGCCGAGGCGGCATGGAGTTCGGCCGTCGCCTGCTGAGCGGTGAGCAGGTCGATCGAACGGCGCGGAAGTGGTCGGGGGCCGTCGGCGTCGATGAGGTAGGTCGGACCGTAGGGCCAGGGGCCGGCGATGAGCGGGATGAGGCCGGTGCCGGGCCAGCTCTGGAGGGTGTCGTGGACGACGTCGGCGTCCGGGCCCGGGGCCGCGAACCACAGCACCGTGGAGACGGTGAAGGACAAACGGTCGTTGACGTCGAGGGCGCGGATGACGTCGGCCTCGAACTCCAGGCGTTCGGTGGCCTCTTCGAGGGTCTCGGCCACGTGCAGGCGCGGGGCGAGGCTCTCGGCGAGGGTGTCATCGAAGGCGTCCCCGAACAGGCACCGCAGGTCGTGGCCGGTGGCGATGACCCACGAGACACCGACCTTGCAGGTGAGCACTTCCGTCAGGGCGGCGCGCAGGAAGCCGTCGGCGCCGTCGCCGATGAAGCCGGCCCCGCGGGGCCGCCCGAAGGCCAGGGCCAGCGGTTCGACGGCCTCGCCGCTGGGCGGGGAAGACGTCCGGAGGCGACCGGTGATGCGCTGTCGAAGCGCCGTGCCGATGCGTTCCCGCGTGTGCGGGCGCGCCGGGGTCGTGTCGGAGGACGCGCACGGCTGCGGACGGTTGTTCGCCGCCGCGTGCTTGCACGGGCAGGTACGGGTGAGGACGTTCATGTTGTGACCTCCCGGGTCGGGTTGGGCTTTCCGGAGCACGATGGAACCGGAAGTCCGCAGGTCAAACCCCTGATCGAAACTCGCCATGGTGAGAAGTGATCAACTTCGACAGCGCGCTCCGGGCGTCCATGTCCGCGGGATCGGCGATGGGGGCGGGGGTACCGCCGTCGGCCGCGAGGTTGACCACTTCTACTCATTGAGCAGAAACGGTCACTGACGGTTCTTGTAACACGCCGGTTCGATATAGCTACTCTCTGTACCCAAGGAGGTGGCGCGTGCACATAGAAGCCGAGCAGACGGCGAAGCGGCTCCTGAAGGACATCGTTCCCGACGAGTTGCTGGACCTCTACATGCGGCTGCTGCGAATAGATGGGTGTGAACGGGACGAGGCAGCCGATCTGCTTGATGGTCCGGAGCAGGTGGAAGCCCTTATCAGGGAAGGGATGGCGCTCGTGCGGTCCTCGGGCCCGGGGCTGCCGCGGCGGCTGGTGCCGGTTCCTCCCGACCTGGCACTGCAGAGCACGCTCGCCGAACTGTCGCGCCGGATGGTGGCCGAGCAGGAACGGCTGCTGACCGGCCATCGCCGCATGGCGGAGACGCACCCGTTGCCGGCCTCCATGGACGGCTCGACCGAGCGGCTGGTGCAGATCATCGTCGACCGCGAACAGATCGGACGGGTCGCGCGCGGCCTGATCAGCTCGGCCAGGCACGAGTGGATGACGCTGGACAACCAGTCGGTGGAACGCCCGATGGACGAACTGACGGCCGTCCCGCCCCCGCCGTCGTTCGAGGGCCATGTCAGGTGCCGGGCCATTTACGAATCCGCGTGTGCGGAGCACCCGGTCGGGCTCAAGACCATCGAGGTCGCGGTCGAGGCCGGAGAGGAGGCTCGGTTGCTGCCTCGGATCGGCATGAAGATGAAGCTGGCCGACGATGCGATCGCGCTGCTCCCGCTGACCCCGACCGGCATGACGGGCGCCTTGCTGATCCGCTCGTCCGTCATCATCGGCGCACTTCGCGAGTACTTCGAGTTTCTGTGGGAGCGGGCCACACCGTTCGGGGCCGCCAGCCCGGACAGCCCGCTCTCTGACATCCAGAAAAAGATTCTGAACATGCTCGTGGAGGGGTTGACGGACGCGCAGATGGCCACGCGCGCGGGTGTGAGCATCTCGACGATTCGGCGGCACTCGACGGCCCTTCGCAACATGCTCGGCGCCGACCACCACTTCGCCGCCGGCGCCGCCGCGGTCCGGCGCGGCTGGATCAAATGAACGCGGAAAGGCGTGCCATGTCCTCCTACAGCGACTTCGTCCCCCGACACAGCTTCCAAGCGACCCTTGCCCTTTCCCCGGACGCCACGTGGATCGCCTACTCGGGGAACGCGAGCGGCCAGTACGACCTATGGATCGTTCCCGCGGTCGGGGGCGAGCCGCGGCGCCTGACGCACCTCGCCGGGCAGGCGGTGCGCAACATCGCCTGGGCGCCGGACGGCAAGAACCTGGTGTTCACGGCCGATCGCGAAGGCGACGAGCAGTACCGCCTGTACCGCATCGGATTGGACGACGAGGAACCGACCGACATCAGCGCGGGCCCGCGTTGCCAGCGCATCCTCGCGTCCTCCCCCTTCGACACCAGCGGCCGCTACCTGACCTACGCCGCCAACGACCGGGACCCGACCGTCCAGGACATCCTGGTCCGCGACCTGGACGACGGCAGCGAGCGACGCTTCGTCCCGCCGCCGGGAGTGGTGTTCGAACCGGCGGAACTGTCCCCGGACGGGCGATGGCTGCTCACCGCGGGCTTCCGCAGCAACAGCGACATCGCCCTGTACCTCATCGACCTGCAGGGCGACGCAGAGCCGTTCTGCATCACCGGCGAGCACGGCGAGGGGCTGTACGAACCCGGTCCCTGGATGGCCGACTCCTCCGGTTTCCACCTGATCACCGACCGGTGGGGCGAGTTCAAGGCTGCCGCGCGCTACCTCATCGACGAGGCCGTCATGGAACCGGTCGTCCAGCACGACTGGGATGTCGAGCACATCGATGTCGCCGGTGACACCCTCCTGTGGTCGGTCAACCAGGACGGACGATCCATCCTGCACGCCCGCCACTGCGGCGAGCCGCTGCCCCTGCCGGACATCCCCACCGGCGTCGTCGTCACCATGGCGCTCGGCCCCGAAGCCTCTCCCGTCGCCCTGCTCCTCGACACCCCGGCACGCCCGACGGAGGTCGCCGTCCTGGCCCCCGACACCGGGTTCCGCTACCTCACCGACACCCGCCCTCCCGCTGTCCAGGCGGTCCGCCCCGTGGAACCCGAGCCGGTGACCTACCCGGCGTCCGGAGGCCGGCGCGTCCACGCACTCCTCTACCGCCCCGGCAAGCCCGGGCCGCACCCCGTCCTGCTCTTCGTCCACGGTGGTCCCGAGGCGCAGGAACGCCCCCGCTACTCGCGCACCGGCCTGTTCCAGTACCTGCTCGACAAGGGCATCGCCGTCTTCGCCCCCAACATCGCCGGCTCCACCGGCTACGGACGCTCCCACCAACGCCTCATCTACCGCGACTGGGGCGGCATCGACCTGGACGACCTCGACCACGCCACCCGCTACCTGCAGGCGGCTCCCGACCTGGACACCGACCGCGTCGCCGTCATGGGCGGCTCCTACGGAGGATTCGCAGCCCTCTCGTGCCTGGCTCGCCTTCCCTTCCCATGGGCGGCCGGGGTGTCCTTGTGCGGCCCCACGAACCTGGTCACCCTCGCCCAGGCATCCCCGCCCACCTGGAAACACTTCGTCGAAGCCATGCTCGGCGACCCCGTCACCGATGCCGACCGCCTCACCAGCCGCTCACCCGTGACCTACGCCGACAACATCACGGCCCCGCTCCTCATCCTGCAGGGAGCACGGGACCCCCGCGTCCCCCAAGCAGAGTCCGACCAGCTCGTCACCCGGCTCCGTTCCAGGGGCGTCGACGTCCTCTACGAGGTCTTCGCCGATGAAGGCCACGGATTCACCAACCGCGCGAACGAGCTCCGGGCCTACGAGCAGGTCGCGGACTTCCTGCTCCAGCACCTCCTGACGCAGTAACGACCGCGGTCTTTCCCGACGAGGCAACACGTGTGAGGCAGTAACCCGTGCTCAAGGTCCTTTCGCCCCTGGCTCTGTTCACCGAGCCTTCCGTCGCGCCGCTCTTCTTCGCGCGCCTGCTGTCCAGCATCGGTGTGGGGTTCGGGCAGCTCGCCCTCGCCTGGGGCGTCATGGACCTCGGATACGGGCCGGGCGGCCTGTCGATCGTCCTCGCCTGCAACTCGGCCCCGGCACTGCTCGTCCTCTTCGGCGGCCTGGCCGGGGACCGCTTCCGCCGCCACCACGTCCTGATGACGGCCGAGGTCATCACGTGCGTCGCATGGCTCGGCCTGGGTACGTGCTTCCTCGTAGGGGAAGCGCCGCTGCTCCTGCTCTGCGGACTCGCCCTCTCGTCCGGCGTGGCCACCGCAATGTTCCTGCCGACCATCCGCGGCATCATCGCCGACCTGCTCTCACGAACCGGACGCTCAGCGGGCAACGCCCTGATCAGCCAGACCAAGTCCGTCGGGCTGCTGACCGGACTCGCGGCGTCCGGTTTCGTGGTCTCCATGCTCGGCCCAGGCTGGGCCGCCTCCACCCGAGGCGCCCTGTGCGCGGTCAGCGCGGTCCTCCTGAGCCGCCTCAACACCACGCGCTGGCACAACGATCGAACGCGCGTCCTGCGCGACCTGCGCACCGGCTGGCGAGAGTTCACCGCCCACCGCTGGGTGTGGATCCTGACCGTCCAGAACACCGCCGTCATCATCGCGACGGTCTGCTACGTCGACATCGCCGGACCGGTCTACATGGACGACGGCAACGGCGGAGCACGCGCGTGGGGCATCATCACGGCCACCGAGGCCGTCGGCGCGCTCATCGGCGCCTTCATCGGCGCGAGATGGAAGCCGGCCCGTCTCGTGCTCGTAGCCGCCGCCCTTCCGGCCGCCGGAGCCATCCCGATGGCCCTGCTTGCCTCCGGAACCCCTTGGCCCCTGATCGCCGCGTTGGGCCTCATCCCGGGAGCCTGCCAAGCGGTGTTCTACGTCCTGTGGACAACCGCGCTCCAGAACACCTTCGCTCCCGAGGTGCTCGCCCGCGTGAACAGCTGGAACATCATCGCCGGGTACGCGCTCATGCCCGTCACCCTCCTGGTCGCCGGACCATTGGTGAAGAGCATCGGCCCGCAGAGTGCCGCCCTCGGTGCCGGACTCCTCACCCTCGCCGCCACCGCAGGCACGATCGTGGCACTCCGTGCAAACTTCGGCAGGCCGGCCACCGCCAAGCAGGCACCGGAACAGGCTCCGGTTCCGTCCTGACGTGAAGCTCAGGAGTTCTCCCACCACGGCCGCGTGCCCTCGCGGGCGACGTAGTCGCGGAAGTCCATGTTGGCGATCTGTAGGTTGCACGCCATCGACCCGACTTTGCGGCAAGGCAGCACGGCGGGCTGCCCTGGGGTTTCGTACAGGTCGACGACAGTCAGCGGCCAACCGGGTTCGATGAAGGTCCTGGTGTCGGCGAGCGCGACCAGCGTGGTGTGTTTCTCGGGCGGGACCAGTGCCGGAACCTGGCCCGAGTGGAGGTCTTCGAAGGTCTGGTCGTCGACGACCAAGGCAGTCAGCGGGTAGTTCTCTACGTCGATCTCTTCCGGGTCCAGATCCGCGCCGACCCAACCGTCCTCATCGACCCCGCCCAGTTCTGCGAGCAAAGCCTGCCACCCGTCCTCGTCATCGAAGGAGGTGCGGACGAGAAGAGCTTCGGTCGTAGCGGGCAGTGCCGGGAAGCTCCGGTGCGGCGTCCACACCGGAGCGGGGAAAGCCGGGCGGCCGTCATCGCCCTGGTAAACGCCGCTCGTGTCCATGTCACGCACTAGATGGTCGAACGTGAGCGTGCCTGCAAGCATCGCGGTCAGGATCTCGCCCAGCCGACCCGATCGGACGCGCACACCACGGCCGGGTATCGATGCCACGTCCACGAGCAATGGGCCGCCGCCACCGTAGACCACGAGGCTGTCCGCCAATACGACGACCGCCTGCGCCGAACCACTGGCCGGGACGAGTGCCGGCAGGTTTCCGCCGTGCAGGCGGGCCCATCCCGTGCTCTCGAGCAACCTGAGCCGCACCTCACCGCCTTCCAGGACGAGCACATCGCCTTCGCGGCGGCCCCCGATCTCCTCTAGCAGGCTGCCCCACCGTGCCTTGCCGCCCTCGTAGCAGTTGGAAACCAGCAAGACCTGGTCATCCGCAGGGGCGGGAAGCTCCGGAAACGGCATGGCTCTCCTTGAAAGTCCGCAACGGCCGCTAATGACGGTCTCGGGCCATGGTGACCACCCGGTAGGACAATCTCGGTTCTGGAGGCGGCGGCTCTCGGGGTTGGTTCCTGCTCCAGACCCGCGGCATTCAGGGTCTGTCCAAGGCCCATCCACTCAGCAACTTAAAGCAATATGGCGACACGCTGACGCTTATCGTAGCCACGGGAGGGTGTGTGGGGCAGGCTCGAGTCAGGTGGCGGGCAGGTCCGCCGTAGCGCTTTCGAGCTTGAGAGAGGAGTCCCTGGATGGTCCGACTCACGTTGATGCCGGAGGGCACCTCGCATGGACGAACACGACACCCGCACCGACGAGGACACCGAGCGGCTCGCTGGCGAGCTGTATAACCATGTCCGCGAACTCAACCGCCGCACCCAGGATGGGCCGGGCCTGACGCAGCCGACGACGGCATACACGGTCCTGGGGAATCTGGCACAGGCCTCCTTCGGGCTGGCGCAGACGGCCGAGCAGCTCGACCTGTTCCTCGACCGGGAGCTTTCGGCCGGACGGCTCGGGCATGATCACGGCGAGCTCGTCGTCGCCGCCGTTCGGGCGCATGATGCGCTCGGGCGAGCGCACGAGTACGCGACCGAGCTCGGCGAGGCCTTCCGCCGTGCGCAGGGCGCACTGACATCCGTCCACAGCGCTGTGGAGGACGAAGCTCAGTCCCTAGATAAGGCAGAGGAGACCCACGCGACGGTGGCGGACCAGCCCGCTTCCGCTGAGTCTGGTGTCGAGCCGGCGATGAGGGACTTCCCGACACCGATCGGCGAAGTGCTTTCCGGAGAGGGGAAGGCGGACGCCAGTCCAGGGCAGCGTTTCTCGACACCGCATCCAGCGCGACCACGCCGTGAGCTGTGAGGCGCCGATAGTCGCCATGCCTTAGCCCTCGCCGCGTTCGGCGGGCGCCCGGCGGAGCTTTGGCGTTGCTCGCCGGGCTCCGCCGCCGCAGGGCAAGAAATGGAAATCGTGCACATATGGCGTCCGGACCAAGCGCGGCCCGGACGGCGGACGGGATCGAGCGCGATCCCAGAGGGGTGTGGCCGGTGGTCGGCGAGGACGGACGGACCCCGGCGGCGGCGCGGACGGTGCGGCGAAATCGGCGAACGCACCGGACGCCACGTCGCGACCGGTCGGTGAGGTTCTCGCTGTCGGAGGAAGAACACGCGATCGTCGCGGCGACTGCGGAGACCGAAAGGCTCGCCATCGGCGCGTTCGCGGCACAGGCGACGCTGGCGGCGGCCCGCGGCAGTGCGCGTCCCGAGTACATCGCGCTACGTGAGGCGCTGGCGACGGTGATGCATGCGGCGGGCCAGGCCCAGCGCATCGGAGTGAACCTCAACCAGGCGGTCGCGGCCATGCACTCCGGCGAGCCACCGCCGCAGTTGCGGTGGTACGCCGAAGCCGCTGCACGTGCAGTCCGCAAGCTGGACGAACTGGCCGAGGAGTTGCGGCTACGGCTGCCCTGATCGAACGGGCGGAACGTGATCGGGAAGGTGCTCCGCGGCAAGCGAGTACAAGGGCTCATCCGCTACCTGTACGGCCCCGGACGCAACGGAGAGCACCACGACCCTCATATCGTGGCAGGTTTCCGAGACCCCGCCGTGCTGGAACCTGCGGCGAACGCGGCAGGCGTCCGGGACTTTCGGAAGCTCGATGGTCTGCTCTCCCAGCCCATGGCCCTCCTGGGAGACCGGAACTACCGGAAACCGGTGTGGCACCTATCGCTGCGAGCCGCGCCGGAGGACCCCGTCCTGACGGACGAGCAGTGGGCCGAGGCCGCGCGCGAGGTGATGGCTCGCACCGGTCTGGCACCGGGCGGCGGTACCGCGGGCGTCCGATGGATCGCCGTGCGCCATGCCAACGACCATGTGCACATCGTCGCCACGCTGGCACGAGAGGACGGCGACCGTCCAGAAGTCTGGAACGACGGCTACCGGGTCCGAGACGCCTGCCAGGCGATCGAGGAACGCTACGGTCTGCGGCGGACGGCTCCGGCGGACCGGACGGCGGCGCGGCGGCCCAAGCGCGCCGAGACCGAGAAGGCGGCCCGGAACGGAAGACCGGAGCCGGCGCGCAGCATCCTACGGCGGCACGTCCTCACCATCGCGGCCGCAGCGCGGACGGAGAACGAGTTCTTCGCCGGCTTGCAGACCGATGGTGTGGTTGTTCGGAAGCGGTACAGCACGCGCCCAGCCGGAGAGGTGACCGGGTACGCGGTCGCGCTCGCCGACGATCTCGCCGCCTCCGGACGGCCCGTCTGGTACGGCGGCGGGAAACTGGCGAGCGACCTCACGCTGCCCAAACTGCGTCACCGTTGGACTCCGGAACGGCGGCCCTCGCCTGGGCATGGTCCGCTGTCCGGACGGAACGTGTCGGCGCGGACGGCGCGCGCCGTACTGCGGACGACCGTCCGCCGGGCGGCGGACGAAGCGCGGACCGTCGACGCGTTCCTTCGCCGACTCGAGCAAGACGGATTGCTGGTCAAGCGACGATTCAGCCAGTCCGAACCGGACGAGATCACCGGCTATACCGTCGCATTGCCGATTCGTTCCGACGGCGAGGAACCGTTGTGGCTCTCCGGCGGTCGGCTCGCGGCCGATCTGTCCCTTCCTCGCCTGCAACGGCGCTGGAGGGCTTCGCTGCCTGTCCCACGGGACCGCGTGCCCGGCAACGATCTCTCCCCCGAGGAACGGCAGTCGTTCTACGAGGACGCGGCCCGTGCGGCGGCCTATGCGACAGCGCAGCTCCGCAGGCACATGGTCACGAACCCGTACGCCGCTCAAGACGCCTGCTGGGCGGCCTCCGACACCTTGCACGTTGCAGCTAAGGCCACCGGAAACCGGCATCTCCGGCGCGCTGCCGAAGCCTACGACCGTGCCGCCCGTGCACCGCACGGTCGCATCCCTAGGCCAAACTCCGCAGGAAACGCCCTGCGTACAGCGACCCGGCTGCTTGTGTTGGCGGGCTGCAAAGACCCAGGGACGATCACGGTCCTCATGCTCGTGAGCAGTTTGATCGCGCTGCTGGACACCATCGCCCACGTCCGCCGACTCCAGCGTCTGCAGGCGCAGGCCGACGCGGCTCGGAGAGCTGTCCGGCACCTCGGCCGCGTTGGAGCAACAACCGGAAGCCCCCTGGGCCGGAATGTCGTGTTCGAACACACGTTCGCGCCAGGCCGTCTTGCCGTGGCCGACTTCCCGCGCTCGTGGGCACCCTCGCGTGGGGCGGTTCCACGAGGATCGATGGGCGGTGCGCCGCCCCCTGCGCCCCGAAACCGAAGTCGAGGCCGGTGAGTTGTTGCCTTACCTCGGCGGGCGCAGTCCTCTGATCAAAGTTGCCTGACACGCCAGGTGATCCATGTTGGTTGACCATCTCGGATCGCTGATGCATCGTCACATCAACGACTTTAGTTAACGAGCGCTGAGTTCATCAGCCGACGTCACGGGGGATCGCTGATGAGGCAGAGAGTCAACGGGCAGGTGGAGCTCAAGAGACGGCGTGCTCGTCTGCTCCGCCTCCACTACGAGCTCAAGTGCAACGGTGCGAAGGTGAGGGTCCGTAAGCCGCGAAACGGGCGCTGGCAGTTGAGGGTCCGGAGCGGCGGATGGTCGGAGACCGTCCTGTGCGCGGGCGCCGAAGACACCTACGTCTACGTGACCGCCCACGGTCGGCTGCTCGGCACGACCGACGAGGTGCGGCACGTCGCTCGCCTGCTGGCCTGGATGGGCGAGAGGCGTCAGCGTTGACCTCGAAGCATGGAGGGGATGCGCCGCCTCCCGGGCCGCAGGCCGCGGTTACCGACGACAAGCTCACGAAGGTGATGTCGCCGGACGGCATGCGAGCCACGGTCGTCAAGGTTGTGGTCATCGTCGTCGCTCCCCTGACTCTCGCTCTCGCGGTACTCGGCGGCGTCGGGTCATTCGCGACGGTTCGGGAGATGGCCGAGCCGCACTTCGGCGAGCTGGCCTGGATCGTCCCTGTCGGCATGGACGTCGGGATCCTGATCCTGCTGGCGTGGGACCTGCTGATGGAGTACCTCGATCTGCCATGGCCGGTGTTGCGCTGGGTGGCCTGGGCCTACATCGCCGGAACGGTCCTCGTGAACATCGCGGCGGCGGGCGGAGATCTGGCCGGAAGCGTGATGAACGCCGCGATGCCGATGCTCTTCATCACCGTGGTCGAGGGAGTGCGGCACCTGATCCGGCGCTGGGTCGGCCTGTCGTCCGGCACGCGCGTGGAGCGGGTTCCGGCAGCGCGCTGGATGCTCGCGCCGATGTCCAGCCTGCTGCTGTGGCGCCGCATGGTGCTGTGGCACATCACCGGATATAGGGAGGGCCTAGAACTGGAGTACCGCCACCTCCTGGCGGTCTCGGAGCTCAAGCAGGAGTACGGCCGATGGGCGTGGCGATGGCAGGCGCCGCTGACCGAGCGGTTGTCACTGCGAAGGTTGCCCGACGAGTTGACGGACGGTCTCGCCAGCGGGGAACAGGCAGTCGAGGAGGAGACGCCTGAAGGGGACGACCTGATGGCTATCGCTCGCGAGCTCTATCAGGAGGTCGAGAAGGCGGGCCTCCGCTTCACCCGAGACCGCCTCGGGCATCACCTGCGGGAACGCGGCCACACGATCGCTAACGATCGGCTCGTCGAGATGATCGCCGCTGTTCGTGCCGAGGCGGCCAAGCGAGGCTCGGCATGACGGCCCCTGATCCGGAGGAGCAGCAGCGACGACTGGACGTTCTTGAAGGCATCGCCGCCCACGCGGTGGTCCGCCTCGTCAGCGGGGAGCTGCCGTGGAACGTCTGGCTGGAGAACGCGAGCCGGCATGGGCGGTACGGGTTCACCAACACGTTGCTGATCCCGGCGCAGAGGCGAACCGCCACCGACGTCCGCTCGTATGAAGGATGGCGGAAGGTGGGGCGGCAGGTCCGCAGGGGAGAGACCGGGATCCGCATCCTCTCGACGCGAGGCAAGGTTCGCTCGGTTTTCGATATCGAGCAGACAGACGGCAACCCCTTGGACCTACCGGCAGAGAGGCTCCCCGAGGGGTTGGAGCGGCTGCTGCAGATCGCCGCAGACCTCGACCTCTACGTGGACCGCGGGCGAGGCTGGACGTATCTCGGACATCCAGGTCGGCGGCTCGTTCTCCCTCCAGAGTTGGACGACGTATCCGCCGCGTCCTTGCTCGCCCACCAGCTCGCACACGTCCTCCAGCCCAAGGGGCAGTTGGATGGGGCCCACGGTCAGCCGGCGGGATGCCATGGCGTCCGCCGCGTCATCGCCGACTCGGTCGCTTACATGCTGCTCGCCGAGATGGGGCTGCCCGTCGACCACCTGCGTTTCGCGCCCGCGGAGTCGTGGGCGGGAACGGACGCGCGAGCAACTCCTGCCGCTGCCGTCCGAGCGGTCGGGGAAAGCATCGTCCGTACGGCCACGAGACTCCGGCGTCGGCTGGAAGATGGTTCACCGAAGCCAGCCGTAGCTCCGGCGACCATATCCGTTGGTGGAGCGAGCGAGGCGCCGCGGAAGACGTCCATGCCGGAGCCCGGCGAGCAGGCAAGGCCGGAGCGAGAAGAGCTGCTGGCCGCGCTGGCTGACGCCCACCGCTTCTACCGGCGGAACCTGTTCGGTAGTTGGGGCACTGGTTACCTATCCCGCCGTGGCTTCAGCGCGAAGGTCCAGGAACGTTGGGAGATCGGGCAAGCGCCAAGGGCACATAGAGCGCTTGTCCGGCACCTGCGCGAGCTGGGTCATGACGACCGCACGCTCGTCGAAGCCGGTCTCGCGCGGCAGACGGACGACGCGGAGCCCTTCGACGTGCTGCGGGACCGCGTGCTGTTCCCGCTCCGTGACCGTGAAGGCGCGGTCGTCGGGTTCATCGGTCGCCGACGGGACGAAGGCAAGGGGCCCAAGTACCTCAACACGCCGGTGACGGCCCTGTTCAAGAAGCGCGAGCTCCTCTTCGGCTTGCATGAGGTGCGTGGACAACTCGCGGGTCCCGCGCGCCCGCTCCTCGTCGAGGGACCGCTCGATGCGATCGCGGTCAACACCGTCAAGCCGCAGACCTACGCGGCGGTCGCACCATGTGGAACGGCGATCAGCCCAGCTCACCTTGGCTCCCTCGCGGCCATCGCGGACCTCGACGCCCAGGGACTCGTCATCGCACTCGACGGCGACCCGGCCGGACGAGCCGGAGCCGTGCGCGCATGGCGAACCTTCCAAGACGTCACCTGGCCGGTCGATGCGGCCGTGCTTCCGCACGGCCTAGACCCCGCCGACCTCCTTTCCCACGATTCACGCCATTCCGTAACTGAGGCACTACAATCAGCAGTACCTCTGGTCGACCTGGTAGTCGATGAGACGATCGAGCGGTTCGGGGGGACGCTCGAGTTCATCGAGAGCCGGCTGACCGCGGCACGGGCCGCCGCTCGGCTCATCGCTGATCTGCCGCCCGCCCAGATCAGCCGGCAGGTCGTCCGCGTCTCCGTTCGTACCCAGGTGGAAGTCACCGAGGTCACCGCCGCCGTTGCTGCAGCCATCAGTCCGGAGCCGGGCGTCGCGCCGGCCGCGGATGACTTCCCTTTACCGCCGCTAGCAGACAGCGGCCCAGCGCCGCGCGCCACTTCGGGACGCGCACCGAAACCGTCCCGGCGATCCCATTCCAGATGACGCACGAACAGTGGAGAACGACATGACCCAGCAGCACCCCGATCCCATCAACGAGGGGCTCACCCACAGCGGCCAGCGGATCGTCCAGATCGTCACCCTGGCCGTCGGCGCCAAAGAAGCATGGGACCGGCGCCGCAGCCGTTTAAGGCTCGCGGAGCAATCCGCCGAGGCACATGCGCGGAGGACGGCTCTGACCGAAGCCCAATCCCGATGGTCGCCGGCGCACGATCGCAGGTGGCTCCGCCAGGCGAGCCTGCTCGAGGTGGCCGAGGTCTGGGGCGCGGCCGTCCCGTACGCACCGGAGAACGCGTCGGCCGCTTCAGCCGTCGGCAAGTGCGAGGCACGGCTCCGTGAACTGCATCCGCATGCGATGAGCCACTACGACCGCATCCGGAACGAGAACAAGGACCCGCTCACTGCGATGCGTGAGGCTGCGCCCTTCTTCAGCCGGGATCCGAACATTCACACAGGCGAACCGGCTGCGCCGCGCCAGGCACTCCACGAAGGCATGGGAGACAACTGGGCGGCCACCATGCACGGCCCCGACCGCACGGAGTGGGATGAGGCCCGCCAGGAGCAGCGTGGGCGCCAGATAGCGGACAACCTCAAGGCTCGGCTGCAGGCCGAGGGCCGGGAGCCCGAACCAGAGGAGTTGCGGACGGTCCTGGAGGTCACCACCAACCTGCCGGAGCACATCATCGCCAGGGCCGTCCCGGTACCCACGGAATCCGCTCGGCAACGTGGCGCCTTCGGCTCCGGGCCCGCCGCCGAGGACTTCCCGTTCCCCATTGACGAGGCGCTGGCGATGACCGCGAAGCAGCCCGTCCAGACGTCACCAGCGCGGCGTCCCGATGCCCTCACACCGGACCGAAACCGGCGACGGAACCTCTGAGCATCGATTGGAGAGCAAGAATGATCTCGCAGATTCCGTCGGACTGGATCTTCGGGCTGGGACTCATCACGGTCCTGGTGGTGCTCGCCGTCCTGCCGACGTTCATCGCACTCGCGCGAGGCGCGGACGACCTGGCGTATATCGTCCTGCTCAATGTCCTGTTCTGCGCGACCGTCATCGGGTGGCCCATCGCCCTCTACTTCGCGATCCGATGGCCGCGCCGCTCCCCCCAGCCAAGCCGGAGGTCGACCGGCGAGCTGCCCTCACCAGCGGTCGCCGCAGGACGACGACTCCGTCCCTTCAAGAGGCCCTAGTGCGTGATCTCTCAACCGCTGACAACGGCTCCGCACGGGCACGGCCTGTGGTTTCGCAACTCAAGGCTCCAAGATCGTCGACTAAGGTCGCCAGCATGGGTTGCGTGACGCAACTAAATGAAAGAACGTCTCCCCTCTGTTAAAGTCCCAGCTCAGAAAGCCTCGGCCCCGCGCACGCGGGGATGGTTCCGCCGCCTGCTGCTCCGTGGTCAGCGCGGCCGCCTCGGCCCCGCGCACGCGGGGATGGTTCCACCATGACCCGCATCCGGGCCGGGCTCGCCGCCTCGGCCCCGCGCACGCGGGGATGGTTCGTTCATCGGTCTGGTGGAGACGAAGAAGCGACGCTCGGCCCCGCGCACGCGGGGATGGTTCGGAGTCCTGCCAGGACTACAAGGACCCCCGTTTCTCGGCCCCGCGCACGCGGGATGGTCCGGTGTAGAGGCGGTTCTCGGCGCCGTAGATCTGCTCGGCCCCGCGCACGCGGGGATGGTTCCGTCCCCGAGTACCTGCACCTGTTCCCGGGCCGCTCGGCCCGCACACGCGGGGATGGTCTACGAGAACGCCCTGGACGTCCACAAAGGGAATCTCGGTCATTGGTCATCCAAAGCCGTCACTAAAGTCGAGATCAGTCTCAATGACGACCGATTTCCCATGTGCCAGAATTACAGATCTGCTGATGGCGAGCGCCTTCGAAAGTGCCACGCGGAAGACACGAGGGGCGTCGCAACCTTTTAGACCACAGTCTTCGATGATTCTGCTTAGATCGTTTACCTGACGGCTTGCAATCGAAGCCACACAAGTATCGTTTGCCAGGACCTCGCGAGCCGCGTATCCGTCGCGCGCGTCGATGGCTCGCTGGACCGTGTTGTCGACGAGAACCCCGATTGGATGTTCGGTGTTGCGGAGGAGGCCGAGGGCGAACAGGCACAGGCGAGTGTTGAAGACCACCAAGTCCGATGGACAGTCCAGGGCTTGACAGTGCTGTAGCAATGCGCTGCTATCCTGGGCCACCCTTGAGCTGCCAAGGACAGCAAGGCAGGCCGTCACTGCATTTTCCCATGGCATACCCGGGGCCGTCTGAGCAAGCAGTTGCTGAGCCATGGCCCGGTCATTGGAGAGAATCCGAGCGATGACGGCGACCTGTCGGCCATCCAGCATTCGTTGTCCAATGCCGTTGTGTTTATGCAGGTGGTCGAGGGCGACGTTCCAGCGGCCCGCGGTGGTGAGGGCGCGGGTTCCGTCGGCGAGGTTCACCGTCCAGAGCCACTGGCGTAGTTGAGCGTGGTCGCGCGGCGAAGAGGTTAGGGACGAGCCGGGCAGCGGCTGGCCGTCGATGATTGTGTCTGTGCGAGACGTGACCGCCTTGGTGAGGTCGTTTAGAAGTTGGAGTGCCGCGTCACCATTGCCGGCTCTGATGTGCAGGCGGGCGATGTTGACGAAAGGTTCGAGCGCACGGCGTGCCGACGCGGCGTCCAAGGGGACGGCGCGCAGGTAGGCGGCGGCGTGCTGGTGGCACCAGTCTCGGGCCAGGTCGTGCAAACCGACATCGGAGGCCAGCAGGGCGGCCTGATTGAAGACGGTGGACGCCGCCGCCGGGTCTTGGTCCCGGGCGGCGGCATCTGCCTGGGCGCATAGCCCACTGATCCGGACGTCGAGTGGCAAGCAGCGTGGTCGCGAGCGTGCGACGAGCGGAAACCAGCGCAGCGCTGCCGTGGCCGGATCGAGCATCGTCACTCCCAGATGACGGTGATGGGGTGGTGGGGACGCTCCAGGACGAACCGGCCTCTGGCCTGGTCGGTGTTCGTCGGAGTGTCGGGGATCTCGAACCGGACGCTGCGGTCGCGGTACAGCTCGTCCCAGGTGCGGATCTCCGCGTTCACGCGGTCCACCAAGTGGCCGGCGGACGGGCCGTGGCCGATGGCGCCGACTTCGTAAAGCTTGCCGCCGTCCTGGCCGGGAGCAGCGGGGCGAATGGTGAGGTAGGCGAGGTCGCGGTCGTGGACGGTGGCCATCGATCCCCAGCCGAACATGGGAGTGACCTGGCCGCGCTCTTTGGCCGCGGGCTGGACGTTCATCCTCATCAGAGGGTTGTCGAGGCGCAGGCACAGCCAGAGGTCGAGCCATTCGAACGAGACGTCCGGTGGGAACATCACTCCGGACCAGCTCTCGTGGCGGTCGGTGTCCAGGACGCCGGCGAGAGCGCGGTCGTCCACTGTCTGGTCCTTGTGGACCTGAAGCGTCACGTCTCCTTCCGGCGTCAGGGAGACGTAGCGGCGGGCGTCGTCGCCGATGCCTCGCAGCGGCATGAAGACGGCGAGCTGGCTGTCGACGCTGCGCCAGCCATCGCCATGGCGCTCGAAGACGACGCTGCGGGAGTTGGTGCCGCGGAGGCGCAGTGGCACGACGAGGCGTCCGTCCGGCGCGAGCTGCTCCAGCCATGCCGTCGGGACCTCGTACGCGCCGACGGTCGCGATGATGCGGTCGAACGGCGCACCTTGCGCGTGGCCGAGGGCGCCGTCGCCGAGGACGACGTCGACGTTCTCGGCGCCCGCAGCGGCAATGTGCTTGCGGGCTCCGGTGACGAGGTCTTCGTCCACGTCGATGGTCGTCACGTGGCCGGTCGGGCCGACGATCGCGGCCATGAGCGCCGCGTTGTACCCGGTACCCGCGCCGGCCTCCAGGATGCGGTCGCCGGGCTGAGCGTCGAGCTGTTCGAGCATCGTGGCGACCATCCAGGGCTGGGATGCCGCGCTGATGCTCTCTCCGGTTCCGTCCGTCTTCGTGTAGACGGGGGTGTCGGCGTACGCCTGGTCGAGCGAGACTCCGGGGAGGAAGAGGTGCCTGGGTGTCCGTCGGAAAGCCTCCTCGATCGCCGGGGACTTCAGGACGTTCTGGTCGCGGAGCCGGTCGGCCAGTGCGGCGCGGAGTCCATCGGCGGACGCGGCAGCTTGATCGTTACTGAGAGTAGTCATCGGTTGGACCTTAATCGTCGTGGTGGATGCGGTCGGCGTGTTCGGGACGGAGTGGAAGACGGCGTTCGACAGCAGCGCCGCCAAGGCGGCTTGGTCCGCCGCCGGCAGCGAGGCACGGTTGGCGTGGAAGACGACGTGGTGGGCGAGGACGGCGCGGAGCCCTCGCGTCAGCAAGCCCCTCCGAGCGAGAGCCGCCAGGTCGCGCCCGGCTCGTTCGAAGGCGGCGATCCAGCCTTCGTGGCCGCAGAGTGGGCCGTCGCCGTACAGATCGTGGGCATCGGCGGTCATCAGCCGATGTGCTGCCTGGACCAGCTCGGGACGGTGCGTCGTCGGCGCTGCGGGGCGGAGTGCGGCGACCTTCGACCAGACGTCACCCTGCTCGTACCAGTCCAAGCCTGCGGCGCGGAACATCGCGCTGCACAGCAGCGCCGTCGTCTCCCGTTGGCCCAGTTCCGGGACGGCGGGCTGCGCGGCGCGAGTGAGTACGTGAAGGCTGTCGTTGTGAAAGAGCATGTGGGCGACGTCCATGGCGGCCTCGCCACCGAATGCCGCGGTCTCGGGCTCGTAGATGCCGTGAGTCCATGCGTTGATTCGACCGGCGCCGACCAGGTCGTCCAGTAGTTCGGCGATGGTGGCGGGCGCGTCGCAGGTCGGGATGTAGCGGAGCCGCCATGGGCGTTTGCGCATGAACCACCAGCCGTTCAGGAGCCCCGCCTCCTGTGCCGCGACCAGTGCGGGACGAAGCCGGTGCGCTGCGACCTCGGTAGCCGTCTGGTGGTCTGGGAACTCGATGTTGTACTGCTGCCAGTCGGCGGTAGACATCGGGCGGTTCGTCCTCATGTTCAGGCGGCGAGCAGGCATGTGTCCCAACCTGATCGGGGAAGGCCGGTGCCGCTGGCTGCGAGAACGCCGAGGGCAACACCAGCGGCCCCTTCGAGGAGCGCCGGACTGTTTCCCGTTTCGTCCACGAGCGCGGCCGTGTGAGCGGACGTCTGGTGGGCCGAGTCCAGGAGGTCGGGGATGAGGGCGTGCAGCGTTTCGGCGTTGTCCGGGGAGGCATCGGCGGCTACTCGGGTGGCGATATGGGCGAGTCCGGCGTACCCATGGCACAGCGTGGGGTCGGTGGTCGCGGAACGTTGGGCGGGATCGGTCAGGGCCTGGATCAAGGCTCGCTCGGCCATGTTCCGGCGCCCGGTGTCTTCGGTCGCCAGGGCCGCGAGCTGCTGCGCACGGGCCAGACCGGCGGTTCCGTAGCACCAGCTCGGCCGCTGGACCGAGACGTCTCGCCGACCGGCCCGCAGCTGAGTTCGGTTGATCCAGTAGGGCCACATGGGTCCGGACGGCGTGTCGGTGCGCCAGCGGTCGAGCCAGTCGCAGATGCGAGCGATCGCGTCCAGGTGACCGTCCACGAGGGTGCCGCGTCGAGCGGCGAGGGCGAGCAGGGAGAACGGACCGCCGATTCCGTGGGCCAACCCGGAGTTGGCGTGGCCGCCTCTGAAACGGGCGCTCTCTTGCCCGTCGGGTCCAGAGAGCGCCCACCATCCCGGCAGCGTCTCCTCACCGTCCTGCGTGGGCTCGGTCAGGCGCACCAGGTATTCGAGGACGGCGCGCGTCGCATCGCCGTCGGGAGTGCGCCGCAGGAGGTAGGACCCGATGCCCGCGAGGCCTCGGATCAAATCGAACTCGGATAGGGACGGCAGGTGCCCTGCGTCCAGCGCCGCCAGCGCGCAACCGACCCGGCGGCGGGCATCGTCGGCGATCACTCGGTCGAGGCGGTCGAGAGCCTCGGTATAGGAGTCGGGAAGCAACTCGTTCGCACAGGCCAGGGCATGGGCGACTGCGGGGGCTCCGTAGAACAGGTGGCTATCGAACCCGGTGGTGAGCGGCGCCTGGGTGGCGTACGCGAGCCAGTCGTGGGCGTGCCGCCACGGTGCAAGCCCGGCGGCGGCGCGCTCGATGTGCAGCAGGGCGATGCCGGGCGCCCCGTGAGCCAGCGACTGCCGCCACCAGGGACAGGACGTCAACCGCGCGGGCAGGACATCAGGGTGTGCAAGCACCTCGGCGACAGCATCGGCGATCTCGCGCGCGGGATGCCCAGCGATCATCGGCGATCCCTGTCTGCACGGACCGTCCATGCGAGTGCGGCGGCGCGGGCGAGGTACAGGCCGGCTGCCTCTTCGTCGAAGTCGATGCCGCGGGATCGGACGAAGTTGACGTGCATGAGCGACGCGAGCACGTCGTTCGGCGAGATCCCTTCGGTGTGAGGGGAGGGGAAGTAGGTCCGATACTCGGACAAGGCCTGGTCGCGTGCGCTCCATGCTTGTGCGAGCGCGGCGCCTTCCGGAGCTTGGCGCAGCGTCGCCCAACTGTCGGAGGGGTCGGCGATGCGTGTGGCCTCGGTGAAGATAGGCCGCGGAACGCGTTCGGGTGCCTTCGCCGGTATGTGCTCGATCAGCCATCGCATACCTTCGGCGACGTCGCTGGTGAAGCCGACGGCGATCGAGACGGCTTGGGCCGCTACAAGTGCGTGCGGGTGCAGGCGCAGGGCCGAGCCGAGCTGGACGAGCGATGCCTGCGAGTCAGCCGCGAACACCGACCGGGCTGCCGTCCATGCTGGCCCGGAGCCCCAGCGGCCGGTCTCTGGCCAGGACGTCGGGTAGGTGACCTCACGCAGCAGGCCGCCACGGCGCAGGTCGTCGGCCCAGGCGCTGACCGCGCGGGCCGCATCGCCGAACGCCTCCGGTTCGGGAAGGACGATGCGGAGGCGAAGGTGATGCGCTGGGTCCCGGTACCGGACGAACCACCAGACGGGTTCGTCGAACTGGCGCAGCAGAGCAGGCAGATGCTCGGTGAGGACGACGTCTTGTCGCTGAACATCTCCGTACAGGCTGGCGAGCAGGACCTGCGAGGTGCCTGGCGTCTCGCTCCGGTCGCGGGTGATGACCCGCGCTGGTGTTGGGGCGGGCAGCGGTGGCCACGCCGGCGGCTCGGTGGCGACGAGCGGAACGATGACCTCGTGCGGACGGTCGTCGCACCAGCCAGCGTCGCCGAGAGTGGAGCCCTCGGATAGAACGGCCTCCGAGGCACCGTCCAGATGGGAGCGAAGCAAGACTCGGTGGACCGTCTGCTCCAGGTCGAGCGGTAGGAGCCGGTCGCCCTCGGCGAGGTAGACCGATCGAGGCAATCGGCGGCGTGCCCGCCACTCCCCGAACGCGGTGTCCCATGCTGTCCAAGGCTGTGTACGCGCGGGGAGTCCGCGGGCCTGTAGCCGCCAGCGAGCCGGGGACAGGATGGTTCTGCCGTAGCGCAGCCGGGGCAGGTACGGAAGGTGCGACGCGGCGCCCCAGTCGAACGTCGTCACCTGGGCGCACTGCGCGCGGCCGAGCTCCGTGAGGAAGCGAGCCAGCGGCGGTGTATGCGTCACGAGGTTGAGCGCGTGCATGCCGAAGGCTTCCAGCCGTCGGCCACGGACCGGATCGGCCAGGTAGAGGCGGCGGCCATCGCACCCGACCGCCAGGTCATCGGGCGCCAGCGTCGTACGGTCGGCCGGGCTGTACTCGGCCAGGCTGATCGCGGTTGGAAGCAACCGCGGAGTACGTGTGACGTGGGTGGTCGCCGGATCCAGCGGCGGAAAGGACAGCTGCGCCGCCAGGGTGCCGGAGTCGGTTCCGGGGAGGTGTGCCAATCCCTCGGCGAGCACCGCCTGGTCCTGTGCGGCGAGGACGTTCAGGAACCGGCCGCACGAGACGCCGGCCCCTCGCGAGACGCTGACGACTTCGATCGTGAAGCGGCCACGCTCCAGCGCTCGCCGGTCGGCGGCATGCACGCGCACACCCAGCTCCAGGTGGGACGGTGACCGCAGCGGCTCAGCGGTGAGGCTCAGCGACTCGATGAACTCGTCGTCCAGAACGACCTCGTCACGACGGTCGAGGGCCGCCCGCTGGGCGATGGCGAGCAGCGTCCTGTCGCGGGACGACATCGGGGAGCGCCGCTCCGGGGTCGTCGTGCCCGGGTAGCCGTCCGGCCATCCGACACCACTGTCGCTGACGACGTCCAAGAGCGGCACCAACGATCCGATCCCGTATCGCTCGTAGAACCGCTGGTGGTAGGCGCGCCAGGTGGGAGAGCCGACGGGGAAGGCGCTGGTCCGGGTGAGGACGAGCGCGGCCCGTTCGACTTCGCGCACGACTTCGTGCGGAAGATCGACCTCCGCGTCCAGCCGTAGATCGATCGCCAGGGGCTGGTGACCGGACGGCGAAACCATGCGCATCAACTCGGAGACGTCCACGCGTATCGCTCCCGCCGAGCTCGGCGGCGCGAGCTCTTGGCGACCGATCAGCTCGTGGATCTTCTCGAGTTCGCCAACGAGCCTGGCCACAGGGACAACCGCCGAAGCGTCTGCGGCCCGCAGCTCCTTCACCAAGTGTCCGAGGGCATCGGGCTCGCTGCTCGGCGCATGCAAGCTGCTGATGAGAACGCCACGGTTCACTAGTTCGGTGAGCAACGTGGTGATCTGCGATGGTGCCGCGGTGGGAAAGTCAGCCTGGATCTTGTCCGCCAGGCCCTCCATACGGATGGGGGCACGGGCCGCCTCGACGGCGGCGCGAACCACATCCGTATGACGGACGGTGATCTCGACGGCTCCCGCACCACGCGCTCGCTTCCATGGCCGGTAAGGCACGACGAGGCGATTCCCGCGGACGGTCAGCGTGTTGTTCGCCATGACGGGCAGACGC
The DNA here is from genome assembly GCF_042675525.1 of Actinomadura sediminis. Lineage (NCBI taxonomy): Bacteria > Bacillati > Actinomycetota > Actinomycetes > Streptosporangiales > Thermomonosporaceae > Actinomadura > Actinomadura sediminis. The sequence goes on along the minus strand of NZ_JBHTJA010000008.1, from coordinate 49,594 downwards.
GCCAGGAGTTCGGGGCAGCCTTCCAGCTGGTCGATGACTCCGGCGAGCCAACCAGCGGAGGCGCGGGCAACGGCCTGGTGCCGCGAACCCCAGCGGAACCGCGGCTCCGTACCGAAGGAGACGGGCGCGACACCGGCGAACAGGCCGAACGGCGTGGCTCGTCCCGTCATGCGCTGCAGGTAGCGGACGACTGACAGGACGGCGCGCCGCGTCTCGCGCGGAGTCGTGGTCTGGCCGCTGCGGATCGACTGCACCTGCCGGGCCAGCGAGGGGCTGGCGTGTTCGAGAGCCTCCGCCACGGTTTCGTCCGACCAGACCTGCCCGAGCCAGTCCGCCCACGTGGCGGCATGTTCGGGGGTGGCGTTGCCGGTCAGCTCGGGGCAGGGTGGAAGCGTCATCGAGGAGTGAGCGGCGGCACGGAACAGGGCCGCGCCAACGGATTCGAACTTCTGCGAGCGAGCAGAAGGAGGCACGACGCCCTCCGTGGCGGTGATGCGTGAGCGGGACGGTGGCGCCGCCGCGGGCGTCGCGGCGGCGCCGGGAGTGCGCTCGTGGGCGAGCCGGTCAGTACGCGTTGCTGATGCAGGCCCCGCAGGTGCTCGTGCACCCGTCGTCGGTGACGTTCACGAGGCCGGCCGGGTCCGCGATCTCCAGCAGCCGGACGTCCAGATAGAAGAGGTCCTGGACGGCGCCAGGCTGTTCGGCGACGGTTTCCAGTTCTGCGGTGCTGTTCCTCGGCATGAGACCCTCCAAGTCTCTTGAACCAACTCTTCCTGTCGGCACCCTGGCAGTTCAGGCGCCGCTGTATTACGGCTTCTGGCCCACGCCGCCAAGCACCCACACCTCTTCTGGACTGACGTCCGATGTGCCGTCGGGGCGCCACGCGGAGACGTACACGAGTCCTGGGTCGACGTACTCGAACCCGTGGAAGAAGCGGTCGACCTGCTCGCGGGTGCGGTGGGTGACGGGGTTCCTGGTGGACCGGTAGACGTCTCGTAGCCCGTTGGCCCGCCGGGGACGAGAGTCGGCGGTGACGTGGGAAATGGTGAGGTAGCTGCCCGGCGCCGTGGCGGCGCGGAGCCGATCGACGATGCCGTAGGGGTCGGCGTCGTCAGCGATGAAGTGCAGGACGGCCGCCAGGAGGATCGCGACCGGTCGATCGAAGTCGATCAGCCGGCGGGTCTCCGGGTGGTCGAGGATCGCCTGCGGATCCCGCAGGTCCGCGGTGATGACCCCCGTGGTCCCGGCTTCCGTTGTCTTGAGCGCCCGCGAGTGGGCCAGCACCTTCGGGTCGTTGTCGACGTACACGACGTGCGCGCCGGGTGCCTCCTGCTGGGCGATCTCGTGGACGTTGCCTTGCGTCGGGAGCCCGGTGCCGATGTCGAGGAACTGCCGGATCCCCGCGTCCCGCGCGAGGAAGCGGACGGCGCGCTGCAGGAAGCGGCGGTTCTCCCGAGCGAGGAGCAGCGCCTCCGGGGCTTCAGCGATCACTCGGTGAGCGGCTCGCCGGTCACTCGCGAAGTTGTCCGTGCCGCCCAGGTAGTAGTCGTACATGCCCGCGGCGGTCGCGACGCTGGGGTCGATGCCGCTGCTCGCCTTGTCTAGGCTCTCCGCATCCAATGCCACTGACTCCTTCGTCGAGTGTCGACGACCTGAGATTATTCACGTGAGCAGTGAATAATTCAAGAGACTTCAAGGCGACTGAATCGACCGCTCGACGGTCGGAGCCGCGACGGGCGCGTCGAGCGGTCGTGTGCTCCCCCAGCCGCCCGCAGGGCGCCGTCAGACGTGCCGGTTCGGCGGCAATGGACGTTGCGGGGGCGGGTGGGATCGTTCGTCCAGGCTCATCGCGAGGGCACGAGCAACATGCGCGTCCGTCCGGATCAGGACGTTCGGCCGCCCATCCCGCCCCACGTACGGCGAGACGCTCACCGGGCCCTGCAGTCCGCGCTGCGCTAGCCAGCGGCCGATGTGGTTCCGAAGGTCGTCTGCGAGCCGGACCGCCTGTCGCTCGTTCTCGGTCATCGCCATCACCGGACTCCTTCCGGGTGCCTGCTCTTGCGAGGTAGCACGATCCAGATCTGTTTCGCAGGGACGAGGCCGGTGGACGTAGCCGTCGTCCCGGCGCCGCACCGGCCGCCGAAGAGTCCGGCGACCATCTGGAGCCCGCGGCCCGACTCGCCTTCCGACGGGCATCCGGCCGTCGCTCGCGACAGGCGCTTGAGCACGGTGTCGTGATCTGCGCCGCCGTCCACGACCGCGATCGTCACTCGTGTATCCGTCCAGGAGATGCGGAGCTCGTACGGTGGCGGGGCGTGCTGATGCGCGTTGGTGACGAGCTCGTTGACGGCGAGCTCGGCCTCGAATGCCTCTTCCGTGGCGTCCAGCCGGCCCAGTACTTCGACGAGCACGTCGCGGGCTCGGTGTTCGGGGCGGGGACCGTCCAGGCACCGGACGAGCGTGCGTTCTGGCTCGTCCGGAGCCGCGGACGTCTTGCAGAGCGGTGGTGCCTCCATGTGGCATGCGCCTCCGAGTAGTCCAACCAGGTCGGCAACCTGGTGCTCCTCCTGGCAAAGCTGCGGGACGCCGCCCGGCCACCCATCGGCCAGGCATCTGGAGCCGATGGCCGATGAAGCGATCAAGAAGAACGGCCTGTGAGGCCATACATCAGCGGCCATGTCGATGGCTTCGACCTGCCATGGGGCTCAGGCGGTGCGGGCGTTGGGGGATCTAGCAGCATCAACGCCAGGATGTGACTAGCATCATGTACGCACCGTGTCAGACATGCAACAGATCACACATGACTGGTTTCAGAAGTGACAGGTTGCAGATATGACGAACCGGGAACAACCTGGTGATTCCGCGCACCCATCGGCAGACTTGGCGGGCAGGCACATGGATCAGAGTCCGACCGTTCGAGGCCGTCGCCTGATGCGAGAGCTGAAGCGGCTCAGGGAGGCCGCCGGGCTATCGCTCGAGGTTGCGGCGAAGCGTCTCGACTTCAGCAAGAGCAAGCTCTACCGGCTGGAGAACGGACGCAGCCGCGTCAGCACCGACGACCTCGAGGACATGCTCGACCTGTACGACGTGCGATCCCCGCAGCGGGAGGCGCTGATCCAGCTCGGGCGCGACGCGCGGCGCCGCGGCTGGTGGACGAAGTACTCGGACGTGTTCACCGGCTCGTACGTCGGGCTGGAGAGCGCGGCGGCGAGAATCAGGATCAACGCGCAGCTCGTGCCCGGTTTCCTGCAGACGGACGACTACGCGCGAGCCATCATCGGCCGCACGCGGCCCACCCTCGAAACCGAAGAGGTCGAACGTCGAGTCGCAGCCCGCGCCGCCAGGCGCGAGGCCCTGTTCGGCAAGGATGACCCGCCCGAAGTTCACGTCGTCCTGGACGAGTCAGCCGTCCGCCGTCACGTAGGCGGCCGCGACGTCATGCGGGACCAACTGACCTCCCTCATCGAGGCGAGCGCGCTCCCCAACGTCACCCTCCAGGTCCTGCCGTTCACCTTCGGGGCGCACGCCGGCGTCGAAGGCGAGTTCGTCATCCTCATATTCCACAACCCCGAGGATGCGCCGGTCGTCTACGCCGAGGGGCTGATGGGAGACCTCTATCTAGAATCGGAGCCGGAGCTGGACACCTACCAACTGGCCTGGACTCACATGCTGGAAGGAACCCTCGACCCGCACGAGTCCGTCGCCATGCTCCGAGAACTCCACGATCAGCTGTGACTTAGGAGAACGCTTGGTGATCAACTCTGGCGCCTCGTCGAGCCCGGTGTGGCGCAAGTCCAGCCACAGCGGCGGCGGCAACCAGTGCGTCGAAGTCGCCCGCATCGGTGACGCCCGAGCGGTTCGCGACTCCAAGAACCCCGAGGCCGGCCACCTCGCTCTCCACGCCGGAGCATACGGCGCATTGGTGAGGCAGATAAAGAACGGTGAGTTCGACCTTTAGGAATACTCTCACCAGAGTTCCACGCCCTCGGCAGCCGAGCCGCCGGGGGCGACGTTCCTTGTCTCGTCCCGGACGCAATCGACGTGCTCCCGGCCAGTTCGGCGAAGACCACGAAGTGGTTACTGGTTGGAAGCCAGCATCGTCCTTGTTCCCCAGGCCAGAGGCCCACTCTCGTGAGAGTGGGCCTCTTGTCATTTCGCGCTCGCAGAAGCTAGAAGCGTGCCACCGGGTGTCCTGTGCCGATTCCCGTGGCCCCGCATCTGGGGCCCTACCGCTCAGAATGGACTTGGCCTTCCTTGGATTTTGAAAGCCGGGGGTGCCGCTGATGGGCCGCCCTCGTACGGCAGCTCCTCCACGGCCTCGCGGGAGGGCCTGTACGCGGCAAATGGATCACTGCGGAAGGCTGAGGCTATTGTGCCCTGTCTCGGCGACTATGTGTCTCAGGGCATCGGGGAGTCGGCTCGGGTAGTGGGTGTGGTGGGGATGCTGCCCAGAGCGAGGGCGGCGGCGACGGCAGCCGTGAATGTCAGGACCGCGAACAACGCGGGGTAGCCGCCGAGCGTGGCTGCCAGACCGGCGCCGACTGCTGGTGCGATGGCTCCGGCGATGGTGACCGGGGCGGCGAGCAGGCCGGAGAGCGTGCCGTAGTGGGCGGCGCCCCAGCGGTCGGTGATGGCGGTGGCCTGGAGGAGGGTGGCGATCCCTCGCGTGGTTCCGGCCAGGACGGCGATGGCGATGAGCAGGAGCGCTGGTCCGGGCGTGACGGCGAGGGCCGCGGTGGTGACGGCCGACAGGCCGAGGACCAGGGCGGTGCGGTTGCGGACGCTCGTGCGGCGGGTCAGGGCGCCATAGGCCAAGCGCCCGGCGACTTGGCCGACACCGCCCAGCCCCAGCGCCCAGGCCGCGACGGTCGGGGACGCGCCCCTGTGGGTGAGCAGGGGAACGAGGTTGATCAGCACCGCGTACATTGCGAACGCCGACAGGGTCAGTGCGGCCGTCAGCATCCAGAAGGGGCGGCTGCGCGTGATGTGCCGCGTCCCGGCGATGTCATCGTGGTCGGTCGGGGGATCAGGTGGCGTCGGCCAGGGGCGGCGCAGTGCGAGGGCGTGCAGTGGGATGGTGACCAAGGCCAGAACGACGGCCAGAACGAGATAGGTGTCGCGCCAGTCCAGGCGGCCGGACAGCATGTCGGTGAGGGGCGCGAACACGGTGCTGGCCAGGCCCGCGACGAGGGTGAGGGTGGTCAGCGCGGTGAGGTGCCGGGGGCCGTAGTAGCGGGTGAGGGCGGCGAAGGCGGGCTGGTAGAGCACGGCGGACATCGCGATCCCGGCGACGAGCCAGGCGGCGGCGAACCAGGCGAGCGACGGCGCGACGGCCAGGCCGATCACTGCGATCGTGGCCAGCACGGATCCGGCGGTCATCAGCAGATGCGGGCCGCGGCGGTCCAGCCACCGCCCGACGGGGATGCCGACGAGGGCGGCAACGACGAGCGCGGCTGAGAACGCCGCGGTGATCGCGGGAGTGGACCAGCCGGTGTCGGCGGTGATGGCGGAAGCGAGCACCGGGAAGGCGTAGTAGAGGACGCCCCAGCTGGTGATCTCGGTGACGCACAGGGCGATCAGAACGCCGCGCAGATGCCGGTCGGTCCCGGCGGCCGGAGCCGCCGGGACCGACGTCGAGGAGACGAAACCCACGGGCGGTCAGACCTCGCTGTGTTCAGCGTCGCCCGAGTAGCCGTGTACGCGTCCGGTGGCGAACCCGAGTCCGGCGGGCGCGCCGACGCCGATGGTGACCGGTTCGGGGGTGCCACAACAGGAGGACGTGGCCTCCTGGGCGGTGGGCGAGGCCGGTTCGGTGCCGCACGAGGTGCCGCAGCCGCCGTCCTGCGCTCCGGGAAGGAGGTCGTCGGTGATCAGGTCGGTGGAGCACACGCCGGTCTCGGGCAGGTCGAGGTGGACGGTGTCGGCGGCTTCGCGGTCCCCGGCGAGCGCGGCGACGATGGAGCGGACCTGTTCGTATCCGGTGGCCATGAGGAACGTCGGGGCGCGGCCGTAGCTCTTCATCCCGGCCAGGTAGAACCCCTTTTCGGGGTGGGCGAGGTCGCGTTCGCCGTGCGGCGGGACGGTGCCGCAGGAGTGGAAGTTCGGGTCGATCATCGGTGCGAGCTTGGCCGGGGCTTCGGTCGCCGGGTCGAGTTCGACGCGGACCTCGCGGAGCATGTCCAGGTCGGGGCGGAAGCCGGTGGCGGCGACGACGGTGTCGGCGGTCACGGAGCGTTCGCCGTCGGCCGTCGTGCCGATGACCGTGACCGGGCCGTCCTCTTCGAAGCGGGTGATGGTGAAGCCGCGGATCAGTTCGATCTTCCCGGCCTCGACTGCCTGCTTGAGCCGGGTGCCGAGCGCGCCCCGGGCGGGAAGCCCGTCGGCGTCGCCGCCGCCGTACAGGCGGGCGACCGAGGTGCCGCGCACGGCCCAGGTGATGCGCGTGCCCGGCTCGTCTTCGGCGAGTTCGGCCAGGGCGAGGAGTGTATTGGCGGCCGAGTGGCCCATGCCGACCACGAGAGCGTGGTGCCCGGCGAAGCGGTCGCGGTCGCGGCCGAGGACGTCGGGGAGCGGCCCGGTGATGCGGTCGGCGGCCTGCCGCTCGCCGGGCGCGGGCAGCCCGGAGTGCCCGAGCGGGTTGGCGTTGCCCCAGGTGCCGGACGCGTCGATGACGGCGCGGGCGTCGATGTCGCGGACCGTCCCGTCGGCCTCGCGGACGCGCACCATGAGCGGGCGCTCGTCACGGCCGATCGTCCGGGTGGCGTCCGCGCCCCGGCGGGTGACGGCGAGGACGCGGGTGCGGGTGCGGACGCGTCCGTCCAGCGCGGGCACCCGAGACAGTGGCACGAGGTAGTCGTCGACGAGTTCGGCGCCCGTGGGCAAATGGTCGGGGTCGGGCAGCGTCCAGCCGGTGGCCTGGAGGAGGCGGCGGGCGGCGGCGTCGGTGTCGTAGCGCCACGGCGAGAACAGCCGGACGTGACCCCACTCGCGGACGGCCGCGCCGACCTCGTCGCCCGCTTCGAGCACGAGGAAGTCGAGCCCGCGTTCGGCCAGGTGCGCGGCGGTGGCCAGCCCGACCGGCCCGGCCCCGATCACCACGACCGGCCCGGCGACAGGGACGTCACCGATCTGGTCTGTGGTGACGGCCGTGGCCGTCGGCTGACCGATGTCGGTGGTGGAAGCGCCGGCTCCGCAGCAGCCTGCCTGCGCGGTGGGCTCCTCCGGACTGGTCTGGTTGTTCATCGGATCCTCCTAGGTGAGAGAGCAGGCCTGTTGTCGGGCGGGCGCGTCACAAGCGGGCGCGGTAGGCGGCGATGGTGACACGGTCGCGGTGGGCGGCCGAGCGGCAGGCGCGGGTGCAGACCTCGCCGCGCCCATCCTGGAAAGTGATCTTCCCGATGCGCGGGCTGATAGGCCGATGGGCGGTGATGCGGGCGAACAAGGTCTTCACCACGACCTCCTGATTAGATATCCGTCTAAGCAGTACGGAGTTTGCCTCGCTGGATAGATGCATGTCAAATTAGATGCATGTCTAAGTTGATGGAACCGGGTGTTGTGGGTGACGGCGTGTGCTGCACGCCGCTGAGCGGTCCGCTCATGCGCGAGGACGAGGCCGTTGAGCTCGCCGGGGTGTTCAAGGCGCTGGCCGATCCGGTCCGGCTGCGGCTGCTGAACATGATCGCCTCTGCCGAGGATGGTGAGGCGTGCGTGTGCGACTTGACCGGGCCGTTCAAGCTGTCGGGGCCGACGATCTCCCACCACCTGAAGGTGTTGCGCAACGCCGGTTTGATCGAGGGTGAGCGGCGCGGGACGTGGGTGTACTACAGGGTGGTGGCCGAGAAGCTGACCCGCTTGTCGGGGCTGTTCGCACTGCCTGTCCTCACCGGCACCTGACATTCGCGCTTTCCGCCAGATGATGGAGGCGCGTCAGTTCGCGGCCCGCGCTGGCTTCTTGCCGTCCGGCCTGGGCTGCTTGAGCAGCCGGGTCAGGACATGGCGGGCGTCGGCACCGACTCCGCGCAGGGTCGCCGACGCGAACGAGCGCTGCCACTCCAGCCCCACGTAAGCCAGCCCCGGATGGGTGGTCGAGACGCCGCCGCGGTGGCGCGGCAGCCCGTCGTCGTCCAGAGCGCCCAGGCCGGCGAGGTAATCCACGCCGGGCCGGTAGCCGGTGGCCAGCAGGACGACGTCGACGTGCTCGCGCGTGCCGTCGTCCCAGACGACCTGGTCGCCGTCGAGCCGGGTGAACATCGGGCGGCGGTCGGGGTTGCCGGTCGCGATGGCGTCGCGGTAGGTGCCGGTGTCCATGACAGGGGTGCCCTTGCCGCCGGTCAGCAGGGGCTTGGCCCAGCCCGCGGTGTCCAGGCCGGTGCGCTGGAACCAGATGTGCACGTCCCGTCCGGCGATGCGCTGCGGCATGAAGCGCAGCGGGTGGCGTGTGGCCAGGGTGACGTCGGCGACCGCGGCGAGTTCGATGGCGATCTGCACCGCCGAGTTACCGCCGCCCACGATCACCACCCGCTTGCCCGCCAGCGGCTCGGGGCGCCGATAGTCGGACGAGTGCAGCACCGTCCCCTCGAAGGTGTCCAGGCCCGCGAGCGCGGGACGGTGCGGACGGCTGAAGGCTCCCGTCGCGGCGACCACCAGGGGCGCGGTCAGCTCCTCCCCGCCGGACACGGCGACCCGGAACTCCTGCCCGTCCGCCGGTGCGGACACCTGCTCGACCCGGTGGCCGGTGCGGACGTCGGCGTCCAGCCGCCGTGCGTAGCCCGCCAGGTATTCCACGACCTCGTCGCGCGTCGGGTAGCGGTCGGGGTCGCCGGGGAACACCGCACCGGGCAGACCGCTTCGGCGGGCGGGCGAGAACAGCGTGAGGCTGTCGTAGTAGTGCGGCCAGGATCCCTCGGCCCGGTTCGCGGCCTCCAGGACGATCGACGCCAGGCCCAGGTCGCGGGCGACGCGGGCCGTTGCCAGCCCTGCCTGCCCGCCGCCGATGACGATCAGTGATGCGGTGTGCGTACTCATGCCCGCAACATATCGCTACTTTCTTATATGTCAATATGATGATGTGTCGCGTAGGGTGGGAGGCAGTCTTCGCTCCGGAGGACAGGAGGAACCGGGTGGCGACAGAGTCTGTGGTCGACGGGGCGACGGGGCCGGACACGCCGGGTGTGAACGGTGACCGTGGCGAGTCCCCGGCCGGGTGCGGTGGCGCCGCACCGCTCGGCCCGGGAGCGCGGGAGTTCCTGAAGGCGCTCGCCAGCGAGCAGCGGCAGCAGATGCTCGAGCTGTTCACCGGCGGCGTCGAGATCACCGTGGGCGCGGTCGCCGAACGGCTCGGCATCGCGCAGCCGACGGCGTCCCAGCAGCTCGCGATCCTGCGCCGGGGCGGCCTGCTCACCTCCCGCAGGGTCGGCAAGCAGGTCCACTACCGCATCGACTCCGCCGCCGTCGACGCGTCCCTCACCGAACTGCGGACGTACCTGCACGCCTGCTGCCCGCCACCGGACCCCGAGCCGTCCGACTGACCGGGGGCGCGCGCCGAACGCGTAGCACGCGATCATGACCAGTTGTTCACCGCAAGCTCCCCAGGACCCCGGCGCCGGACGGCTACTACTGCCGCGCGGGACTCGGACACGGTCGACGGTTCGGCGACGATCGGCGGCACCTTCGGGGGTCCCGGCAGTACGGGCAAAACCAACGGATATGCCTGACCTGTGTTGATGTGGGTTTCTGGAACGGCTGGCGATCATGGCCGCTACGGTTCGTACCGTTTGTGCGGCGTAGGGATCGTGGAGTGGGCGGGTGGCGACGCGGTTGTGCTCCGATGAGCAGCTGAAGCGGCTTCGATCGTTCCTGGACATCGTGCGGGACGAGCTGATCCGGTTCTTCACGTTGACGTCGGCGGATGTGGTGTTCGTGGATCCGGGGCGTGGGCGTGGTCCGGCGGATCGACCCGGCTGGCGGCTGGCCCCCGCTGCGGCCGCAAGATTCCGGCCCGCTGTGGACGTGAGCGTAAACCAGGCGGCACCGACGGTGTGCCGGTGCCGCCGATGGGAAATGAGTGGCCGGCCGGTCAGGCGCCGGTCATCTGGCGGCAGGCTTGGGCCGTGCGGCGGCACGCCTGGGCGCATTGCCGCATGGTCGGGTCGTCGTAGCGTTCACATTCGGCGGCGCAGGCGTCGCACAGTTCGGCGCAGGCCCGGCACAGCGCTTGGTAGTTGACGTCGCGGGCCAGTGAGGGCAGGCAGGCCAGGCATGCCTCGGCGCACGACAGGCACAGCCGGATGCAGTCGATCATCTGCTGGTCGGTCTGGCGGATGCAGTGGTCGGCGCAGGTCTGGCAGGCCGCGGCGCAGTCGGCGCAGGCGTCGATGCATTCGCGGGTGCGGTCGGGCGCGATTGTTGTGGTCATGGTGACCATCTCCTTTCGTTCGATCGTCCGGCTACCCTCCGTTGTGGTTTGTAGCCGTCTGTTCAGTGAGGTTTCTGCTCGGTGGCGGGACGGCGGCCGACGCTGGCGATGGCGGCGACCAGCAGGCGGGGGCGGGCTCCGATGGAGTTGAGGAAGATGGCGGTGACCGATGCGGCCATGGCGATCATGGCCCAGACCGGGTAGATCAGGCCGGTGGCGGCTGCGGGGATGCCGATGCCGTTGAACGCGAAGGCCAGGGCGACGTTCTGTTTGACGCGCCGGTAGGCGGTGCCGCTGATGGCGTGCGCGGCGGTCACGGTGCGCAGGTCCTCATGGAGGGCGATGATGTCGGCCGATTCGATGGCGATGTCGGTGCCGTGTCCCATGGCGATGCCGACGTCGGCCTGCATCAGGGCGGGGGCGTCGTTGATGCCGTCCCCGGCCATCGCTACCCGAACCCCGCCCTGCAGGCTGTCCTGCAGGCTGCGGATGATGTCGGCCTTGCCGCCGGGCAGCACCCCGCCGTGAACGCGCTCGATACCGAGCCGGGCGGCCACGTGCGCTGCGGCGGCGGGGTCGTCGCCGGTGACCAGCACCGGTTCGATGCGCAGGCGGCGCAGCTCGGCGAGCATCTCGCCGGCTTCGGGGCGGATCTGGTCGCCCAGCGCGATGAGCCCGAGGGGTTGCCCGTCGGCGGCGACGGCGACCACCGTGTCCCCGGCTCGCCGCCACCGGTCGGCGGCCTCGGCGAGGGGCCCGGGCTCGATGCCGCGCTCGGCCAGCAGGTCGGGTTTGCCGATGAGCACCTGGCGGCCATCGACGTCGGCGCGGACCCCCGCGCCGGTGATGGAGGTGAACTCGCCGGGCTCGGCCGTGGGCAGGTGTAGCTGGGCCGCGGCGGCCACGATGGCGTGGCCCAGCGGGTGCTCGGAGTGGGCTTCGGCCGACGCGGCCAGAGCCAGCAGCCTGTCGTCATCGCCGTCCAGAGCGTGCACGGCTCGCACCGTGGGGGTCCCTTGGGTGAGGGTGCCAGTCTTGTCCAGCACCATGTACCGCACCAGCCGCAGCGTCTGGAACGCCTCGCCGGTGCGCATCAGGATCCCGGCGTCGGCGGCTTGCCCGGCGCCGCGCACGATCGCCAGAGGGGCGGCGATCCCGACCGCGCACGGGTAACCCATCACCAGGACCGTCAGCGCGGCGAACACCGCCCGCCGCACATCAGGCTCCCCGGCGGCCGCCCACGAGCCGGCCAGCCACCCGATCAGGGCGAGCGCGGAGACGGCCAGGACCGTGGGGGTGTAGACGCGCAGCACGCGGTCGACCAGGTGCAAGATGCCGGGTTTGAGAGCGCGGGCGTCCTCGACCTGGCGGGTCACCTGCGCCAGGAAGCTTTCCGCTCCGGTCCGGGTGACCTCGACCAGCAGGCTGCCGGTGGTGTTGACCGATCCGCCGATCACCTCATCGCCCGCGGCGCGTTCCACCGGAACCGGTTCGCCGGTCACCACCGACACGTCCACCGCCGAGTGCCCGTCGCGCACCGCCCCGTCCAGCGGGATGCGTTCACCCGGCCGGACCCGCACCAGCTCACCGGCCGCGACGTCTTCCACGGCGACCTGCCACTCGACCCCGTCGCGCACGACGCAGGCGGTGTCGGGCTGCAGGTCCAGCAGCTTCTTGACCGCCTGGCCGGAGCGGGTCTTGACCAGCAGCGACAGCCATTCGGAGAAGATGTGGTAGTTGGTGACCAGCACGGTCACGGCGAAGAACGCCGCGGTCGGATAGCCCGGCAGCACCCCGGTCAACCCGATGACGCCACCGGCGATCCCGGCGAACGCGCCGACCTCCAGCAGCACATGCTGGTTGAGGATCCGCCGCCGCACCGCCGCGGCGGCCATCCGCGCGATGTGCGGCGCCACCGCCGCCACCACACCGGCCGCCAGCCCCCCGGCCAGCCACCCTGTCACCGGCTCCCCCAGCACGCCTGTCACCCGAGCGGCGATCGCGGCCAGGCCCGGAGCGATGATGCCGACCGCTCCAGCGGCCGCGCGCAGCGGCCCGGCCGGACGCAAGATGGCGTACCCGACCGGCACCATCACCGCGACCACCGACGCGGGCACCAGCACCGACCACACCCCGGCCAGCTGCGCGATCAGCCCGATCGCCGTCAGCGACGCGGCAATGGCCGTCAGCAGCCGCAAACCCTCGCGCACGAGGTCGGCTTCCTCGTCCTCGAACCGGCGCAGCTTGCGCGGGTCGTACAGCTGGTAGCCGAGATCCTGCAGCGTGCCCAGGATTCGGTCCGGGGTGATGCGGTCGGGGTCGTAGTCCACCAGCGTCTGCTCATGCGTCAGGCTGACGGCGACCTTGTCCACCCCGGGCAGCCGGCCCAGGCCCTTGTCGATGGTGCCGGTGCACAGCGAGCAGTGCAGCCCGGCGATCCGCGCCCGGATCCGCACGTGCCCGGCCACGTCGCTGGGCTCGGCCGCCCACCACCGCTCCCGCCCCGCCTCGGCGCCCGTGCCGGTGTCCGGGGACTTCATGTTCGGTGCCTTGGTCGTCATCGCCGCCCCCCTGCCCCGGCCGAATCGCCAGAATCGCCACGACCGGCCTCGTTGGCCTTCCCGGTCGGGGCGGCGGGGGCGGGGGCGGGGACGAACCCGGCCGCCGCCAACCGGTCCGCGATCTGCGGCTCGGGCGCGCGGGCCGGATCGCAGACCACCCGCACCCGCCCCGTGGCATGGTCCGCCTCGGCCGACACGGCGCCGTCCACCCGCGTCGCGGCGGCCTCGGCGCGCCGGGCGCACCCGGCGCACTCCATCCCGGTCACCTGCAGCTCCACCAGCTGCCTCATGCCTGCCACCTCTCGTTGGAGCCTTATATCCGCGACCGTAGAACCTTGCCCCAGGGGCAAAGTCAAGCCGGATAGACTCGCACGTCAGGAGGTACCAGGATGAGCAACGACATGCTGACGGTAGGTGAAGCGGCGCAGGCAGCCGGACTCAGCGCCAAAGCGGTCCGGCTGTACGAGACCAAGGGGCTGCTGCCGCCCGCACAACGCACCGCGGCCGGCTACCGCCTCTACACCGACGACGACGTTGCGGTGCTGCGGTTCATCCGCCAGGCCAAGACCCTCGGCCTGACCCTTGCCGAGATCGGCGACATCCTGACCATCCGCCGCGGCGGCATCCAACCCTGCCCCCACGTACTGACCGTCCTCGACCAGCGCATCGCCGAGGTCGACCGCACCATCACCGAACTGCGCCAGCTCCGCCGCACCCTGATCCGCACCCGCGACACCGCCGCCCGAGACGCCACCCGAGGCGCCGTCCACGACGGGAACGGTGACGTCTGCGCGATCATCGAACACGCGCCGCGGCTCGCCGCGGGGCGGTGAGCGCACCCCATCTCGCGTTCTGATGAACGTCCTGGAGAAGGATGTGGCGCGCCGCTCCCCGCTGCGCCACGCCAACATCAACTGCCTGGGCCACTACAACTTCCGCGCCCCCACTCCCGGGGGCGGGGCCTGCGGCCGCTGCGTGACCCGGACGCGGCCAGGGTGAACAAGAATGGGACGCAGCGAGCCTGCGCATCCGGTCGGCAGCCGGTGGCTGTCAGCGCGCGGGGCGGCGGTCGAGGATAGTCCAGGCGGTTTCGGTGACGGCGGCGATGGCGAGGCCGAAGGCCAGGTGGGCGGCGAAGCCGCGCAGGTGGGTCACGGCCGGGTAGGCGCGGTTGGGGGCGGAGAAGCCGGCCAGCGGGGTGATGCCCTCGTCCACGATCATCGACATCGCGGCCCCGGCGGTCAGGCCGGCCGCCACCGGATTGAGGCCGGTGGTGCGGCGCAGCAGCGCGTACACCGGGGCCCAGCTGATGGCGAGCCCGTAGTGGAAGGCCGTCCCGGACCGCTCCCGCGCTGTGCCTTTCAGGTGGATGCCGAGCAGGCCGAGGGTCTTGTCGGCGGCGATCTGGGAGGGGAGCCGGGCCGGGCGTCGTCCTCGCGCCCGCGGGCCGTGTCGGATTGGAGCTGGTAGAGCTTCATGCTCACCGGCTCCATCACCTTCGTCGCCGCGTATCCGGCGACCGGGGCGATGGCGGCGTCGGTGAGCAGATCAGCGGTGGTGGTGTTCATGGCGATCTCCTTCCTGTCGGCCGCCTCGGGGGGTGGCCGCTGGCCGGCCACCCCCTGGGGGTCAGCAGCAGCCGGACGGGGTGCCGGTGCGGATCTGCTGGATGAGCGGCTGTTGGATGGCGTAGGCGTCGGCGACGGGCAGCACCCGGGACCCGGGGTGGCCGGCCAGCCATTCGTCGGCGGCCTCGGCGCCGGTGAAGAAGTGGATCTCGTTGCAGAAGCTGGTGCGGATCGAGGCCGGAGCCTGGCAGGCGACGAGGGAGACGACCGCGGTGGCCGGCTCGATGCCGGCGGGCCCGTCCGGGGTCGCGGTCAGCCGCACCGGCTCCCCGGTGGCGCGGCAGGGGGAGGTCACCTGGGCGGTGTGGCCCAGGACGGCGGGGAAGACCAGCGTGTCGAGCGCGCACCAGGTGTACAGGGTGCGGCCGTCGGTCTCGTAGCGGTGAGGGGTGGGGTTGAGGGTCAGGCCGTAGCCGGTGATTCTGCCCTCGGCGTCGTACTCGGTGTCGGGCATCGCCGTCAGCGCGTGGCGGATCTCCTCGCGGGTGCGGCCGGTCTCGGCGGTGAGCTGGTCGACGGTGACCGGCTCACCGGCCGCCAGCAGCCTCAGCAGGGGCCGCAGCAGGGTCAGTTCCAGGCCGGGGGCGCTGGTGAGCGAGTCGGTGAAGCGGGCGGCGAAGTCCTGGGTGTCGGTGTCCACGACCGCGTTCCTTCCTTGGGTGGATGGGCCCGATGCGTGCCGACCGTAGGGTCTGCCCCCGGGGTGAGGGTCAAGCGCACTGCGGGTCGCCGGCCCAGCACAGGTCGTCCTCCGCCAAGTCCGCCCGGTGCTCGGCCTGGAACTTCTCGATCCGGTTCAGGGTCTGCTGCTGGGCGGCGATGCGCTGGCGCAGCCGTTCGCGGGAGCGGTGCAGCAGTTCGGCTAGGTGCGCGCCGACCGGTGTGTCGGGGCCGTGGAGATGTGCCGTGGTCAGTTCGCGGATTTCGGCGACGGTCAGGCCCAGGCCGCGCAGCTGGTCGATGAACCGCACGCACCACAGGGCGTCGGCGGTGTAGAGCCGGTAGCCCGCGGGGCTGCGGCCCAGGGTGTAGATCAGCCCGAGGTCGGTGTAGGCGCGCAGCGTTTTGACCGGCACCCCGGTTTGGCGGGACAGCTCGCCGACCGTCATCGGCCGTGTCCGGCTCGCGTTCATGATCGGGTTCCTTCCCGGTGGCTTCAGCTGGCGCAGCAGGACAGCTTGGTGACGTCGCGGGTGTAGGTCTGGGCCGCGAGCTTCAGGCCCTCGGCCATGGTCAGGTAGGGGCACCACAGGTCGGCCATCTGCTGCACCGTCATTTCATTGGCGAGCGCGTATACGGCGGTGGCGATGACGTCTCCGGCGCCGTCGGCCAGGACGTGCGCCCCCAGGAGGCGGCCGGTGGAGGCGTCGGCGACGAGTTTGATCAGGCCGCGGGTGTCGCGGTTGACCAGCGCGCGGGGCACGTATTCCAGCGGCAGGACACGGCAGTCGCAGGTGTAGCCCTGGGCGACGGCTTGGGCGTCGGTCAGGCCGGCGGAGGCGATGGCCGGGGTGGTGAAGGTGACGCGGGGCAGGTGGTGGTAGTCCACCGTGCGCCCGGCCCGGCCGGTGGTGTCGTCGAAGGCGTTGTCGGCGATCAGCGCGCCGTGGGCGGAGGCGACGTAGACGAACTGGGGGTGCCCGGTGACGTCCCCGGCCGCCCAGATCCGCGGGTTCGCCGTACGCAGCTGCTCGTCGACCACGACTTCGCCCCGCTCGCCCGTGGTGACCCCGACCGCGTCCAGGTTCAGGCCGCCGGTGACCGGACGGCGGCCGGTGGCCACCAGCAGATGCGTGGCGCGCAGCTCCAGCTCTTGACCGTCTGCGGTGCGGGCGGTGGCCACGATCTCGCCGGAGTCCCGGCGCACGGCGGTCAGACGGGTGTGCGTGTGGACGGTGATGCCCTCGCCGGCGAACACGTCCTGAAGGGCGGCGGAGATCTCGGGTTCCTCGCCGGAGGTCAGGCGGCTGCGCGCGATCACGGTGACCTCGGTGCCCAGGCGGGCGAACAGCTGGGCCTGCTCCAGCCCGACATACCCGGCGCCCAGCACCAGCAGGCTCTCCGGCAATACGTCCAGGTCCATCGCGGTGGTGGAGGTCAGGTAGCCGGCCTCGGCAAGGCCGTCGATGGGCGGCGCCCACGGAGCGGAGCCGGTCGCGACCAGATAGTGCGCGGCCTCGATCCGGCGGATGCCGCCGCCGTCGGCCAGCGCGACCTGCAGGGCGGGGCCGTCCGGGCTGCCGGTGAAGCGGGCGGTGCCCTGGAGGATGTCCCAGCCGTACTCGGCGGCCAGGTCGGTGTACTTCTCGGCCCGCATCTGCTGGACCAGCGTGTCCTTGCCGTCGATCAGCGCGTCGAAGTCCACCGGCCCGGCCTCGGTGCGGATGCCGGGGAACCGCTGCCCCTCCAGTGCGCTGCGGCGGGCCTCGGCGGCGGCCAGCAGCGCCTTGGACGGCACGCAGCCGGTGTTCACGCACGTCCCCCCGGTGGTGGCGCGTTCGATCATCACCACCGAGCGGTCCTTGCGCCGCGCGGCGATCGCCGCGGCGAACGCCCCGCCGCCCGAGCCGATGACCGCCAGGTCGTATCCGCTGCCCGCTGCGTTCACCGCAGCACCTCCTCGCATCAGGGACCACAACCACCCGCGACCTATGCGCTTAACCGAATAGCTCACTGGCAGCCATATTATGCGGGTAGGCGAATAGTTCCCGTTGTGGAGGCCCGCATGCCCGACCGCCCCCCTGCCCCCGCATCGCCCGCCCGTAATGCGACGGAGGTGCCGTGCGCCCACCTGGACACGGTGGCGAAGTTCTTCCGCGCCTTGGCCGACCCCACTCGGCTGAAGCTGCTGGAGTACATCCTCGGCGGCGAGCGCACCTCCGCCGACTGCGTCGCGCACGCCGGCATCTCGCAGCCGCGGGTGTCGGTGCACCTGTCCTGCCTGGTCGACTGCGGCTACGTCACCGCCCGCCGCGACGGCAGGAGACTGCGCTACTCCGTCGGCGACCCGCGCGTGGCCGACCTGATCGTCCTGGCCCGCTCGCTGGCCGCCGACAACGCCTCCGCCCTGACCTGCTGCACCCGCATCCCCGACAGCCAGGACTGAACCACGGCGAACTATTCGACAAGCCAGCATTGTCGATTCGAAATCGACAATCTAGGGTTGTCGGATGGGCGAGGTGAACCTCCAGGATCTGGTGACGGCCGTGCAGCAGCGGGCCGACAGCGATGACCCGCTGGAGTTGCTGGCGGCCGCGGTCGCCGCCGCCGCCGAGGCCAGCACCGCGGCCGACGCGCTGATCGAGCACTACGTGGGGGCGGCCCGGGCGGCGGGCGTGTCCTGGACGCTGATCGGGGAACGGCTCGGCGTCTCCAAGCAGGCCGCACGGCAGAAGTTCGCCGACCGGCTCCAGGTCGACGACCAGATCGCCGACGCCGCCGAGAACCTGGCCATGGTCCCGAGGCTGCAGGCCTGCCTCCAGGTCGCCCAGACCGCGGCCGACGCCGACGGCAGCGCGGCCGGCACCCACCACCTGCTGCTCGGCCTGCTGCACGGCGGAGTGTCGGCCGGCGTCCTGGACCGGCTCGGCGTCACCCGCGGCAAGGTCCGCGAGGCGGCCGCCCGCCTGCTCGAACCCGCGACGATCGCCACAGGAGACGGAACCGAACGCCGGGTCGTCGGCGACGGCGAAGCCGAACAGGCCATCGCCGCAGCACGCCGATTGGCCGCCCGCCGCGGCCACACCCAGCTCCGCTGCGAGCACCTGCTGTTCAGCCTGGCCACCGACCCCGGATCGGCCGCCCGCCGCGTCCTGGACGACCTCGGCACCGACATCCCCCGGCTCAAGAAAGACCTCCAGGAATGGGTGGCGCCCGTCCAGCGCCGGCACCGCCGCATCGGCAAGAGCACGGGCCGGGCCTGCTCCTTCTGCGGCTGCACCGACCTCGGCCCCCTGGTCGCCGGACCCGGCGTGTGGATCTGCGGCAACTGCGCCCAGACCGCCATCGACATCCTGCGCGCCGAACCCCGCGGAGCACGCACCGGCTGACCGGAGGCACCGGTGTGACACAGAATCTGCATGACCTCTCACACTGATCCCCGGGAGCCGGTGCTTGCCCAGCTCACCGTCCGCTGCGGCGCAGGCGACTCGGCAAGGTTACGTGTCACACCCGCCCGTGGAGGTCTCGCCGTGCCCGTCGTCGCGTTCCCCGGCCGCCCCGGCCCAACCGGCGCCTGTGGCACCCTCGCGGCCGCCGTCGACCGGCCGCGGTGATGGACCGGTGGAACGGCGCGGCGGCCCGCCACCTGGAACCGGCAGCTGTCGGCGCTCACCTCGTTCACCACCTGGGCGCAGCGACACGAGAGCTCCTGGCCACCAACCCGGCGCGGCGGCTGACCCGCCGCAAGACCGCCCGCCGCGGCTACGGCGCCATCCCCCGCGCCCGCCTGGACAAGATGCTGGCCGACGACGCGCACGCGCTGCGCGAGCGGGTGCTGTGGCGGATGCTGGACGAAACCGCCCGCGTCCAAGAGATCCTCTCCCTCAACATCGAGGATCTGGAGCCCGAGTTCCGCCGGGCACGCGTGGTATCCAAGGGCGGCGCGATCGAGTACGTCCACTGGGCCACCGGTACCGCCTGGCTGCTGCCCCGCCTCCTAAAGGGCCGCACCGCCGGACCGGTGCTCCTGGCCGACCGCCGCGCCCCCACCTTCGAACCCCGCACGCCCGCGGCCGCCGACATCTGCCCGCCACCGGACACGGCCGGCTGTCCGACCCGCGCGCCGAATACCTGTTCAAGGCCACCACCCGCGACCTCGACCCACACGGCAACGGATGGACACTGCACCAGCTGCGCCACTCCGCGCTGCAACACCTCGCCGCTGCCGGGCGCGCCGCCGCCGAACTCCAGGCCAAGGGCCGCCACGCCCACCTGGCCAGCCTCGGCGCCTACGTCCGCCTCGGCGAACACACTTCCGCCCGCGTCACCGCAGAAACCGACCCCGCCGCTCGCCGACACCCCCGCTGACCGTCGGCTTCAGCCGCCCTGTCGCTACTGGCCGTTCCCGATCCTCCTCTCGGGCCAAGAATGGCGTTGGGTCCGATGTCCCGCCTCGGCCGGCTCGGTGACGCGGAGGTCAGGAACGCAGACCGGCGCCCGGTGCCTCCTGGAGGATTCGGCGGACCTTGGAACCGATGGCGGTGAGGAAGTCGGCGGTCGCCGGAACCGTGCTGAGTTGTCCCAGGAAGCCGTGCTGCAGCCCCTGTCCGAACAGATGGGTCGCGGCCACACCGGCGTCCTGCAGGCGGGCGGCGAAGGCTTCCCCTTGAAGGTGGAGGACATCGTGCTCGGCGGTCGCGATCACCGTCGGGGGCATACCGGCCAGATCCGCTGCCAGCAGCGGTGAAACCTCGCCGTCCGTGCGCTCCCGCGTGCCCAGGTACAGCGACAGCACCCGGGTCATGATGTCGGGGTAGCCTCGCTGATCACGCAGATCCAGCGCCGGATAGATCAGAAGCTGCAGTGCCGGCCGCGGCCCGCCGGAGGCGGCCAGGCGCAGACCGGCCGCTGCCGCCAACTGCCCGCCCGCACTGTCACCGGCAAGCCCGATGCGCGAGGCGTCCATGCCCCATTCGCCGCCGTGCGCGCCGAGCCATTCCATCGCCGCCACGGTGTCTTCCAGCGCCGCGGGAAAGGGATGCTCGGGCGCACGCCGGTATTCAAGCGACACCACCGCGGTGTTGCATGCCACCGCCAGCCTCCGGGCCACCCCCTCATAACAGTCGATGTCGCCGAGCACCCAGCCGCCGCCATGCAGGTAGACCAGAGCCGGCAGCGCCGCGTCGGCACTCGGCCGGTACAACCGCGCAGGCCGCCTCGCGATCACCAGGTCGGTGACCTGGTGCATCGAAGGGCCGGTGACGTCCGCCATCCATCGTGCGTGCATCCCGCGCTCGTACTCGACCCACCGGACGAGTTCGGGGCCGGCCATGCCTTCTTGATGTTGCACGCAAGGACTCCTTCGCTGATCGAGACTCTGCCTCGGCGGCGACCCGCCATCCACCCATATATTGTCACATGCAAAAATGACGATATGTGAGGTGGCTCGTTGCCGGCGGCACCCCTTCGTCAACCGGCCCGGGCTGGCGTGCGGGGTCGTTCGAGAAGCGTGCGATGTCGGTCCGGGGCGCAAGACCTCGGGACCCTCGTGGTGCGTCGGGCAGTGCGTCCCGCAGCGTTTTTGCTCGCGATGACCTGCCGCCTCTGCGGGCGCGGTGCGCAGTTCCTCGACCGACTCGTCGATGCGTCCCTCATCGCCTGGGCGTGCATGCGGGCCGCCGGTCGGCGGGGCGGTGGACGTGAGAAGTCAGTGCAGCAGTGCGCGCAGCGCGTCCAGGCGCTCGGGGACGATCGCGTACCACACCCATGTTCCGCGCTTCTCGCGGGTGACGAGACCGGCGTCGGTGAGGATCTTCAGGTGGTGGCTGACGGTCGGCTGCCGCAGGCCGAGCGGTGTGGTGAGGTCGCAGACGCACGCCTCGCCGTCCGGGCTGGCCTCGATCATGCCCAGGATCTGGACCCGGGTCGGGTCGGAGACCGCCTTGAACGTGCGCGCGCGCTCTTCGGCCTCCGACCGGGGCATGGGGGTGAGGGTGATCGGGGTCGGCGGGTGGCACGCATCGGTGCCGGACGCGGGCTGCTGGTGCTGAGCGGTCAGGGTCACGCCGCCATCGTCCATGCCGCGAGTGTATGTCCGGTGAACGAGAGTGAACGTCCGATGAACGGCGCAAAGGGCTGGGGTCGCTCGGCTTCGTCACGGCCTTGTGCTGTTTCGTGATGCTCGGGACAGGAGTTCGCCTTCAGTGCTCGCGCGGTGCCGTACATGATGGCCGCGACTCCTGCCAGGCATACCAGGGCACCGATGACGTCCCACCGGTCGGGGAAAGCCGTCCATCACCATGCCCCCGGGCGAGCGAGCCGGCGACGAAGACCCCGCCATAGGCGGCCAGGATGCAACCGAAGTTCGCATCGGGCTGGAAGGCGGCGACGCATCCGTGCGACCCGAGCGTGCTGGCGCCCGCGCCAATCCACGACCAGCCACGATGCTCGCGCCCCCTGCCGGACCAGCCAGACGCCCACTGGTCGCAGGGGCGGCGAGTAAGGGGTTGCGCTCACCCTCGAAAGCTTGCATAGTTGTGCAAATGAGCAAGGATGAAGGGGTGGGCGACCTCGGTGCGGTGCTGTCCCATCAGCTCTTTCGAGCTTTGAGCGATCCCACGCGGGTTCGTCTCATCGACCTGCTCGCGGAGCGGTGCCGCGCCTGCTCGGTGTCCGAGCTGGCCGAATGCCTCGATGTGGATCTGTCGGTGGTGTCCCGGCACTTGGCGCTTCTGCGTGCGGCCGGTGTGCTGCGGGCGGCCAAGAGCGGCCGGAGCGTTTTGTACGAGATCCAGTTCGACGCCGTGAGCGAGGCTCTGCGCGGTATCGCCGACACGCTCGATCGTGCCCGGGACGACTTCGCCCGCTCGTCCGCCTGCGCTTCGAACAGCACTGCCGACGAGGAAGGAAGAACATGACTGTCAACTATGTCGCCGACACAGAGGCGGTCTCCATTGGTACCGGGTCCAGGGTCCGGCTGATCGTCGAGTACTGGACCGTGGCCATGGAGGATCAGGATTCGTGCGGATCGTGCGATGCGACGCTCGCGCTGCTTCACGAGGCCATCGATGCTGTCCGCCCGTTCGCCGAGCGGCTCGGCATCGTGATCGACGTTGCGGCGTCCAAGATCACCACGTGGGATGACGCGGTCGAGCAGGGCATCGTGGCATCGCCGACCATCCGTGCCGAAGGTCTTGAGATGCGCCCGGTGCATCCGGACGGATCGCAGGCCCGTGTCTGGAGTTGGCGGGGGACGGTCGGCGCATCGCCGGCGCCCGAGGCACTGCTCGACCTCCTGCTGCGGGCCGTCGCGGAACGCAGTCGCCGCCTCGGCGCCTACCTCGCGGAAGGAGGACCGGCTCCGTACGTCCGCACATACCTGCGGGCCACGGCTGCCGCCGATACGGCGCCGACCGCGACCTGCGGCCCTGTGCCCTGCGGCTGACGCGAGGACAGGAGACCCCGGTGCGGCGGCCCTGCGGAGAGGGCTCGCACCGGGGGTTCCACTTGCTCGTTCGCGGCCGCCCGGCTTGGGCTCGGTGCACGGTCGGGGGGCCGAAGACCTGGCCGGGCGGGGACGGACGGGCGGGCTGGTGTGGCCGGTGTCTACAGGGGGCCTCGGCGCCAGGGGCCGCGGATGGCGTAGGTGCGTCCGGGCGGGGTCAGGTCGGTGGTGGAGCCGAGGGTGTTGGCGAACAGGACCGAGCCATCGGGGCTGAAGCAGGCGCCGGCGAACTCGCTGTCGTCGGTGATGTTGACGGCGAACTCGAAGGGGGCGCCGCCGGGGTCCAGGCCGATGAGCCGGTTGACGTTGTCGAGGCCGGGGGCGAGCGGGTGGGGGTCGGCGTCGGCGGACGAGGCGTCGTCCTCGCACAGGATGATGCCGCCGCGCGGGGTGAAGGTGAGGTTGTCGGGGGAATCGAGGACCTTGCGTCCGGGGGATTCGTAGACGAGTTCCAGGGTTCCGCCGTCCCGGTTCCAGCGGTGCGGACCCCGGCCGCCGTGGTCGCGGTCGCGGCGGCGGCCGGGAATGTAGCGCCAGACCTGGCCGTAGCCTTCGCGGTAGCCGTCGGCGCCCGGTGAGTCGCCGTTCTTGGCGTCGCCGCCGCTGGTGGAGTTGAAGTAGATGCTGCCGTCGCCGTACCAGCAGCCTTCCAGGCGGTTGAACTTGGCGCCGCCCGCGGCCAGGCCCTGCTGCGTGCAGGTGGCCGCGCCGTTTTCCAGGTCGGGGTCGGGGTCGTCGATGCGGACCCATTCGACCGGGAGCCTGGCGCCCATGCGCTGGCCTTCGCGGGTGTCGTAACCGGGCCGCCCGGTGATCTTGAGCATTTCCAGGACGCCGCCGTCGGCGAGGTCGCGGGGGTTGCGGGGGCGGTAGCGGTAGAAGCCGTTGGGCTTACCGGAGTCGTCTTCGGTCTCGTAGACGTATCCGGTGCGAGGGTCGACGGCGACGGCCTCGTGGGAGAAGCGGCCCATCGCGGTGATCGGCCGGGAGGCGGCGGGACGCCCGGGACCGGGGCCGTGCAGCGGCACTTCGAAGACGTAGCCGTGCTTGCGCTGCCATCCCTGCCGGGGACCGGCTGTGGTCTCTTCGCAGCTCAGCCAGCCTCGGCCGCCGTACATGACGCCGCCGGCGCAGTTGGTGGTGGTGCCGTTGAGGCTGACGAAGTGCTCCAGGACCCGGCCGGTGCGCGGGTCGACGTCCAGGGTGGTGGTGCCGGCGACGCCCTGCTCGTCGTAGCGGTCCGAGCCGGGGACATGGACACGGCCGGTGGGGCTGCCCGGGCCGGTGCGCACCTCGTGGTTGCGGATGAGGCGGACGGCACCGCGGCGCGGGCTGGGGAACGCGGCCATCCCGTCGTGGGCGATGGGGGTGGCTTGCCCGTCGCTCATCGTGGTTCCGGTGAGCCCGAACACGGTGTAGGTGAAGCCCGCGGGGAGCGCCAGGAGCTCTTCGCCGGTGTTGGCGGCGCGGGCGCGGCGCAGCGGCCCGTAGCCGTCGCGGTCGTGACGGCGGCGCGGACGCCCCGCCGTCGCCCACGCCGCATGGGAACCGAGAGTCTGCATTGCCACCCCTGCGGCCATGGTTCCGCCTGCAGTGGTCAAGAACCGCCTGCGATCGAATTGTTTCATCGCCGCTGTTCCCTTCGGATTGCTGTACGCGACAGGTAGATCATGCTGTTCATAGATGGACGTCTATGTCTCGGTCGCGTGGCCCGTGGATGACCGGTGCCCGCCCGGCGGGTGAACGCCCTTGCCGGACGGGGCGGCGGATGCACCGGCATGGACCCGGTGGACCGGGTCAGGGGCGGGTGAGGCGGTAGCCGATGCCGCGGACGGTGAGGATGATCATGGGGTTTTCGGGGTCGTCGCCGAGCTTTTCGCGCAGGCGGCGGATGTGGACGTTGATGGTGTTGGTGCGGACCTTGTCGGTTCGCCATACGTGGTGCTGGATCTGGCGGCGGTCGACGACGCGGTCGGCGTTGAGCATCAGGTAGTGCAGCAGCTCGAACTCCCGCAGCGGCATCGCGACGATGCGTCCGCCGACGCGCACCACGTGGGCGGTGGGGTCCAGTTCGATCGAGCCGCACGTCAGGACGGGGGTGCCGGTCACGGCGGTGTCGTCGCGGATCCCGGTGATGAGGGGAAGCAGTTCGGGGAGCCGGTAGGGGCGGGCGACGCAGAGGTTGGCGCCCGAGGCCAGGGCCTCGACGGCGCGGTCGGCGTCGCCCGCCCCGACGCCCAGGATGATGGGCGTGGACAGGCTGCCGCGGACGGCGGTGACGAAGGTGACGGCGTCGACGACGGGGATGCCGGCGCTGATGAGGATGAGGTCGGGGTGCAGCGCGCCGGTGCGCAGCAGGGCTTGGGCGCCGTCGGTGCACACGGTCGTCTCGACCCCTTTGGCGGCCAGGGCGAGGACGAGTTCGTGGCCGAGGCCCGCGTCGGGATCGGCCACCAGCAGCAGCGGAACATGCGCCCGTTCGGCCGCGGTCGCTACGGCCGTGAGTGGCGCGGGCCCGGCCGGAAGGTGCCGGGCGGGAGCGGGAGAGGCAGCCGCGGCGGCGGCTTGGTCGTTCACGTCCGTGAGCCTCCTGAGTTCCGGCCGGGTCAGCCGAATCTGCCGGTGATGTAGGCCTCGGTGCGCTTGTCCGCGGGCGTGGTGAAGATCGTGGTGGTCTCGTCGTACTCCACCAGCCGGCCGTGCCGCTCGCCGGCCTCGTCGACGTCGGCGGTGAGGAACGCGGTGCGGTCGGAGATCCGGGCGGCCTGCTGCATGTTGTGGGTGACGATCACGATCGTGTACGTCGCGGCGAGCTGGTGCATGAGGTCTTCGATCTTGGCGGTGGCGATGGGGTCGAGCGCCGAGCACGGCTCGTCCATCAAGATGACCTCGGGCTTGACGGCGATGGTGCGGGCGATGCACAGCCGCTGCTGCTGCCCGCCCGACAGGGCCAGGGCGCTGTCCTTGAGCTTGTCCTTGACTTCGTCCCACAGCGCGGCGCCGGTGAGGGCCTCCTCGACGATGTCGTCCAGGCCCTTGCGGACGCCGTTGACACGGGGGCCGTAGGCGATGTTGTCGTAGATCGACTTGGGGAACGGGTTGGGCTTCTGGAAGACCATGCCGATGCGGCGGCGCACCTCGATCGGGTCGACATCGTCGGCGTACAGGTCCTGGCCGTGGTAGGCGATCTTGCCGGTGACGCGGGTGCCGGGGATGAGGTCGTTCATCCGGTTGAAGCAGCGCAGGACCGTGCTCTTACCGCAGCCGGACGGGCCGATCATGGCGGTGATCTGGCGGCGTCCGATGGTCATGGTGACGTCGCGGACGGCCTGATAGCCGCCGTAGGAGACGCTGAGGTCGGCGAGTTCGAAGACGGGGTCGGACAGGTCGGGGGCTTCACGGCGCGCGTCGCGGTGCACCGTCCGGCCGGTGGAGGGGCGGTCGCTGCGCGGGGCGCCCGTTCCGCCGGTCGCCGGGCCGGTCACAGATGCCACCGGCTGGTTGTTGGCGGCTTGGGTGCCGGCGGATCGGGTGGTCTCGGTCATGGGGGCTCCGGGAGTGGTCGGGCTCATGTCGGCGTTCACCAGCGCTTCTCGAAGCGGTTGCGCAGCCAGACCGCGGCCGAGTTCATGGTCAGCAGGATGGCCAGCAGGACGACGATGGCGGCCGAGGCGAGGGTGTGGAACTCGGCTTCGGGCTGCTTGACCCAGTTGAAGATCTGGATCGGCAGGACGGTGTAGGCGTCGTTGACGCTCTCGGGGTTGAAGGTGATGTGGGCGACGGCGCCGAGCAGCAGCAGCGGTGCCGCCTCGCCGATCGCGCGCGACAGGGCGAGGATGACGCCGGTGGCGATGCCGGGGACGGCGGCGGGCAGCACCTGCCGCCAGATCGTCTGCCACTGGGTGGCCCCGAGGGCCAGAGAACCTTGCCGGATCGAGCCGGGCACGGCGCGGACGGCCTCCCGTGCCGCGATGATCACGACCGGCAGTACCAGCAGCGACAGCGTGAGCGACGCCGCCAGCAGCGTCCGGCCGAACCCCAGGCCGCGGGCGATGATGCCCAGACCGAGGATGCCGTAGACGATCGAGGGGACCGCCGCCAGGTTCTGGATGTTCAACTCGATCAGCCGGTTGTACCAGCGGTCCCGCCGGGCGTACTCCTCCAGGTAAAGCGCCGTCATCACCCCGATGGGCACGCAGAACAGGCCGGTCAGGCCGACCACGTACACGGTGCCGATGATGGCCGACTGCGCACCCGCCCGCTCCGGATGCAGCTTGGAGGGGAAGTTCGTCCACAGCCGCGAGTCCAGCCGGCCCCAGCCCTCGTGCAGGACGTAGGCGAGCAGGACGGCCAGGAACGCCACCGCGATCGCCAGGCTGGTGAACAGCGCGATGCGGAACACAGGCTCCAGCAGGCGGCGCCGCCCCTCCAGGCCGTGCTCGACGGGGCGTTCCAACTCCACTTCGACAGCGCTCATTCGTACACCTCGCGGTACTTGCGGACCAGGCGGATGCTGAGGGCGTTCATCACGAAGGTGAGCAGGAACAGCAGCAGCCCGACGGCGAAGATCGTGGTGTAGTCGAATGAGGCGGTCGGCAGGTCGCCCTCACCGGCCTGCGCGATGTAGCCGGTCATGGTCTGCATCCCCTCCAGGGGGTTCCAGCTCAGGTTGGCGCGGTTTCCCGAGGCGATCGCCACGATCATCGTCTCGCCGACCGCGCGGGAGATCGCCAGCACGACGGCGGCGACGATGCCCGACAGCGCGGCGGGCAGCACCACCCGGATCGCCACGATCCGCTTGGTGGACCCCAGCGCGTAGGCGCCCTGGCGGAGCGAGTGCGGGACCGCGGCCATGGCGTCCTCCGACAGCGACGCCACGGTCGGGATGATCATCACCCCCATCACCAGGCCCGCCGACAGGGCGTTGAACACCTCCGGGCCGTCGCCGAACGGCCAGTGGGACTGCAGCAGCGGGGTGAGGGCGGCCAGCGCGAAGAACCCGTAGACGACCGTGGGAATGCCCGCGAGCACCTCCAGCACCGGCTTGAAGATCTTCCGGGTGCGGGGGTGGGCGTACTCGGACAGGTAGATCGCCGCCGCCAGCCCCAGCGGGACGGCCACCACAATCGCGACGGCCGTGATGAGCAGGGTCGCTCCGAGCAGCGGCAGGACGCCGTAGGACGGCGGCTCGAACAACGCGCTCCAGGTGGTGCCCGACAGGAAGTCCCAGACGCCGACACGTTCGAAGAACCGCAGCGTCGGCGGCAGCAGCGAGACGATGATGCCGATCGTGGTGGCGACCGACACCAGTGCCGCCACCAGCAGCATCCCCTTGATGACCGCTTCGCCGTAGCGGGGGCGCCGCCGCCGCAGAGGCGCCGAGGCCCCTGCGGTCGGCGGTGCCGGGGTGGACGCCGTCATTCGCCGGCCTGGCTCTTGAGGGCCTCCAGGTCCTTCTTCAGCTCGGCTTCCTGGGTGGGATTGAGCGGGATGAACTTGGCCTGCTGGGCGATCTCGGCGTGCTTGTCGACGAAGTACTCAACGAACGCCTCGACCTCGGACCGCTGCAGCGCCTTGGCGGACGGGTAGATGAACAGCGGCCGCGACAGCGGCTTGTACGTGCCGTCCTGCGCGGTCTGCAGGCTGGGCGCCACGCACCCGTCGCCGCCGTCGATCTCGACGGCCTTCAGCTTGTCGGCGTTCTCTTCGAAGTAGGAGTACCCGAAGTAGCCCATACCGCCCTTGGAGCCCGACACCCCTTGCACGGTGACGTTGTCGTCCTCGCTGGGCTGGTAGTCGGTACGGCTCGAGCCCTCCTCACCGTTGATCACTTCGGTGAAGTAGTCGAAGGTGCCCGAGTCGGTGCCCGCCCCGAACAGCTTCAGCGGCTCGTCGGGGAACTGAGGGTCGACCTGGTTCCAGTTGTTCACCTTCGAGCCGGGCGCCCAGATCTTCTTGAGCTGCTCCACGGTCAGGCACTTGGCCCAGGTGTTGTCCTTATGCACCACCACGGTCAGCGCGTCATTGGCGACCGCGAACTCCTCATACTTGACGCCGCCGGAGGCGCACGCCTGCTTCTCCTCGTCCTTGATCGGACGAGAGGCGCCGGAGATGTCGGTCTCGCCCCGGCAGAACTTCTCGAACCCGCCGCCGGTGCCCGAGGTTCCCACCGGGATCTGCACCCGCCCGTACTTCTCGGTGAACAGCTCCGAGGCCACCGTGCTCAGCGGCGCCACCGTGCTCGAACCGTCCACCCTCACCGTGCCCGACAGGTCCCCGCCGGAGCCCCCGTCGTCCGAGCCGCCCCCGCAGGCGGCGAGCGTCCCGGCCAGCCCTGCCGCACTCGCGATGACCGTCGCGCCCCGCATCCAGCCGCGCACGGGCACACGCATCGAGTTGGTCACGTCCGTCGTCCTTTGTTCACTTTCGGCCCTCCACTCGGCGGGCCGGACTCGGCGGTACCGGTTGGCACCCGCGTATATAGAAGTCCGTCTATGTGAACACCGGGCGAACAAGGTGTGACTTGAGACATAAAATAGATGTCTGTCTATGTTCAGTTGTGAGGTGGCGGGGCGCGGCCGGGACGTGAGTGCCTTCCGCGGGGTGTCAGGGGCGGGTCAGTTCGCCGATCAGTGCCTCGATCCGGGTGCGGATCTCGTCGCGGATGGGCCGGACGGCCTCGACGCCCTGCCCGGCGGGGTCGTCGAGTTTCCAGTCGAGGTAGCGCTTGCCAGGAAAGACGGGGCAGGTGTCGCCGCAGCCCATCGTGATGACCACGTCGGACGCCCGCACCGCGTCGATCGTGAGGACCTTGGGCGTTTCGGCGGAAACGTCGATGCCCTCCTCTGCCATCGCCTGCACCACGGCCGGGTTGACCCGGTCGGCCGGTTCGGACCCGGCGGAGCGGACCTCGACGGCGTCCCCGGCCAGGTGCGCGAGGTAGGCGGCGGCCATCTGTGAGCGTCCGGCGTTGTGGACGCACACGAACAGCACGCTCGGCTTGCCGAACGTCTCGGTGGTGCCGGTCTCGGTGGTCGCGGGGCTCTCGGTCATGCGTTCTCCTTGTACTGGATGGTGGTGAGCAGGTCGGTGACGAGCAGGTCGAGTTCGTCGCGGATGCGGCGGACTTCGGTCAGGGGACGTCCGGCGGGGTCGGGGACCGTCCAGTCGAGGTAGCGGATGCCGGGCAGCACCGGGCATGCGCCCCCGCAGCCGAGCGTCACCACGAGATCGGCCGCTGCGACCAGCTCGTCGGTCAGCGGTTTGGGGAACTCCGGAGACAGATCGACCCCGATCTCCGCCATCGCCTCGACGATGACGAGTTCGAGTTCGGCGGCCGGCGCGGTCCCCGCACTGCGGGCGTGGAGCCGCCCGGCACCGCGGACCGCGGCCAGCGCGGCCGCCATCTGCGAGCGGCCCGCGTTCCCGGAGCAGACGAACAGCGCCTCCGGCACCGGTTTGCCGCGTCGGCCCTCGGCCTGGGCGAGCGCGGTCAGCCGCTCGGCGGCGAACCGTTCGGCGAGCACGACCAGATGGGCGTCCACACGCGAGGTCGCGCGCAGCCGCTCATAGGAATCGGCGACCAGCCGTCCGATCGTCTCGGCGGAGGCGAGCCCGTGGAACCGGGCCGCGAGACGTACCGCGATCCGCTCGAACACCGCCCGCTCACCGGTCCTGTTCACGCCGGGCTCCCCGGAGCGGACGTGTCCACGGCCGCGGCGAGCCGCCCGACGCGGTGCCGGATGAGGGCCAGTGCCTCCTCGAACGCCGCGTCGGTGTCGGCGGGCACCGGATCGGGAACCGACCAGTGCAGCCGGCCCGCGCTCCTTCCGGCGGCCAGCTGTTCGTGGGCGTTGTCGCACACCGCGACGACGAGGTCGCCGGGCTCCAGGACGTCCCGGACGTGCGCGGTGCCGCCGGTCAGCAGGTCGAGCCCGTGAGCCCGCGCGGTGGTGACCGTCCGGGGATGGACGTGCGGGCTCGGCCGCGTCCCCGCCGACGCCGCGGGCACCGGGCTGCGGCGCACCCACAGCGCGGCGGCGAGCTGGGACCGCGCCGAGTTGTGCGTGCACACGAACACCACGCGGGACGGCCGCGCCAGCCCCCGCACGGCCGCGGGCACCAGGTCGTCCAGCGTCTCGGGGACCAGCCGGACGTAGCTGCGGCGGCGATCGGCCTCCGAGCGGCCCCGGACCACCAGGCCCGCCCGCTCCAGCACCCCCAGGTGATGCGCCAGCAGGTTGGAGGGCAGATCGAGGCCCGCGCCGAGCTCCTTCGGCGAAACGTCCTGCAGCGCCAGGGCGTCCACCATCGCCAGCCGGACCGGCTCGGCGAGCGCGGCGTGCACGGCCGCCCGCCGAACCAGGTCAGATTGCTCAGCATCCATTGACTCAATGTAGATTGAGGTAAGTCGCACGGTCAAGCGGCGCGAACACGACCATTCGGGTGCAGCGGCTATCATCAGCCTGTGCTGATATCAACGGATGCTGATGTGTTGCGGGCCCTGGCCGATCCGCTGCGCGCCCGGATAGTGGAACTCCTGGCGGTCGAGGCGCTGTGCGTGTGCCACCTGGTCGAGGAGACCGGCGCCCGGCAGACCAACATCTCCAACCACTTGCGCGTCCTGCGCGACACCGGGCTGGTGGAGACCGAGCCCTGCGGCCGGTTCACCTACTACCGGCTGCGGCCGGAACCGCTGCGGGACGCGTCCGCCCGGCTCGCCGACCTGGCCGGTACCGCCGAGGCCGCCCGCGCCCAGATCCGGAAGAGGCCCTGCCCGTGACGAGCGCTCCCACCACCGACGCGCCGGCCCCCGAAGCCGGGCTGGTCGGCAAGCTGTCCACCCTCGACCGCTTCCTTCCGGTGTGGATCATCGCCGCGATGGCCGCCGGGCTTCTCCTCGGACGCACCGTCCCGGGCATGGACGACGCCCTGTCCAAGGTGGAAGTCGGGGGCATCTCCCTCCCGATCGCCCTCGGGCTGCTGGTCATGATGTACCCGGTGCTGGCGAAGGTCCGGTACGACCGCCTCGATACCGTCACCGGCGACCGGCGGCTGATGGCCGCCTCGATCGTCCTGAACTGGGTGATCGGCCCCGCACTGATGTTCGCGCTCGCCTGGATCTTCCTGCCCGACCTGCCCGAGTACCGCACCGGGCTGATCATCGTCGGGCTCGCCCGCTGCATCGCGATGGTCATCATCTGGAACGACCTGGCGTGCGGCGACCGCGAGGCCGCCGCCGTCCTGGTCGCCCTCAACTCGATCTTCCAGGTGATCGCGTTCGGCGCCCTCGGCTGGTTCTACCTCCAGGTCCTGCCCGGCTGGCTCGGTCTCGCCCAGGACGACCTGAACTTCTCCACCGGCAAGATCATCGTCAACGTGCTCGTCTTCCTCGGCGTCCCCTTGCTGGCCGGGTACCTGACGCGCCGCTTCGGGGAGAAGGCCAAGGGCCGCGACTGGTACGAGGACCGCTTCCTACCGCGCATCGGCCCGACCGCCCTGTACGGGTTGCTGTTCACCATCGTGATCCTGTTCGCCCTGCAAGGCGAAACGATCACCTCGCAGCCGGTGGACGTGGCGCGCATCGCGCTGCCGCTGCTGGTGTACTTCGCGCTGATGTGGGGCGGCTCCTACGCCCTCGGCCGCGGCATCGGCCTGCCCTACGACCGCACCGCCACGCTCGCCTTCACCGCCGCCGGCAACAACTTCGAGCTCGCGATCGCCGTCGCGATCGGCACGTTCGGCGTCACGTCCGGGCAGGCCCTGTCCGGCGTCGTCGGGCCGCTCATCGAGGTGCCCGTCCTGGTCGCCCTGGTGTACGTCTCCCTCTGGCTACGCCGCCGTATCAACTCGCGCGCGGCCGAATCGCCGGGGGCGCGAGCTTGATCTCCGCGTCCCTCCACCCCGGTCTGGTCGACGTCCTGGTGATCGGCGGCGGCCAGGCCGGGCTGGCCGCCGGCTTCTACCTGCGCCGCGCCGGCCTGGACTTCGCGATCCTCGACGCGCAGGACCAGCCCGGCGGCGCATGGCGACACGCCTGGCCCTCGCTGCGCCTGTTCTCGCCCGCCCAGTACAGCTCCCTGCCCGGCCGTCCCATGCCCGCCACCGAGGGCTACCCCGATGCGACGCACGTGACCGACTATCTGGCCGCCTACGAGAAGCGCTACGAGCTTCCCGTCCACCGTCCCGTCCACGTCGAGACCGTCCACCGCGACACCGAGAACCTGCGCGTCGAAACCGACCACGGCCCATGGACGGCCCGCCGCGTGATCAGCGCGACCGGCACCTGGTGGCAGCCCTACCTCCCGCACTACCCCGGCCAGAACGCATTCCGAGGCCGCCAACTCCACACCACCGGCTACCACGGCCCCCACGCCTTCCACGGGCAACGAGTCGTCGTCGTGGGCGGCGGCAACTCCGCCGCCCAGATAGTCGCCGACCTGTCCGCCGATCCCGACATCGAGACGTTCTGGGCCACCCTGCGTCCACCACGCCTCCTCCCGGACCACGTGGACGGCCGCGCCCTCTTCGAGATCGCCACCCGCCGCCGCGCGGCCGTCCTCGCCGGAACCGCCGACGGCGGCGGCGTGGCCGACCTCGGCGACATCGTCGCCGTCCCGCCCGTCCGCGCCGCACGCGACCGCGGACACCTCCACGCCCACCCCATGTTCGACCGCCTCACCACCACCGGCATCGCCTGGCCCGACGGCACCCGCCTGGACTGCGACGCGATCATCTGGTGCACCGGCTTCCGCCCCGCCCTGCGCCACCTTGCCCCGCTCCGGCTCCGCGAAGAGAACGGCCACATCCGCATCTCCGGCACTCACGCCGACGCCGAACCCCGCCTCCACTTCATCGGCTACGGAGACTGGACCGGCCCCGGCTCCGCCACCCTCATCGGCTCCGGCATCAACGCCCGAGACGCCGTCGACACCATCGCCCGCGAACTCGGCGGTCGCCCCGTCCACCACCGCAGACCACAATGACCCTCCATCCCGCACGGTGCGAGCGGTCCCGTGCGTGATCCTCCACTCTGTCGCAGAGAGCTGCTGCTTGTTCGCGGCGATCCCATCTCAAGCCCGGACCGACAGAGAAGCAGTGGCTGGACGTCGGAGGTCTGGAGCGAGGGAACCTCGGTGACAGCAACGCCACATGAAGCCTCTGCGGTGGAGCCGCTTCTCACCTTGGATGCCGCGCAGGCATTGGCAGTCGTCGAGAACGAGCTCATTGGATATCTGTGGTGATGATCATTACTCGCTGGCACCTGCCCGTCCAAACGGCCTCGGAACTGCGCCGCTTCGAAGTCGTTTTCACTCGTCTCTGATGGTGGCGTGGCGGAAAAACCGAGCCCATCCTCCTTCGCGGTTGGCCGGCTTGCGACGATCCAAGCGCGCAAGATGGTAGCTCGCACCTCCTAGACCTTGACATATTCAAGCTAGGAGCGAATGCTTCAGGTACGGTCACCCCGCACGATCCGAGAGGGAACACCCCCATGCACCTGACCCGGCTTCGAGGGGCCTGCGACCCGAAACCCACGTGCCCCACCCTGTACCTGACCGACCGGGGAAGCTTCATCGTGCAGGGCTACATCGTCGCTTCGGAGTCGAGCAGCCCTCTCCCGGAACGGGAGGCGGAGGTGGAGGTGCCGGTGACGATGCTGTGGACGTCCCCTTCTGCGACGTCCCCGGAAACCCCTGCGGTGCGGCTGACCGGCCACGGCACGGCGATCGTGCGCGGTGAACTGGTCGACGACGCCGAGGCACTCGCCCTGCTGGCCCTGCCCGCGGGGGAAACGGCCGTCGAAGTGCCGATCTCGCTACTTCCCGAGGTGGTTCCGAATGCTCACTGAAGCAGAGCTCGAAGCGCTGTTCGACGACTTCAAGAACGAGACGTTCCGGATGGAGACGCTCGATCGGTACACCGTGTCGTCGGAGAACGAACGCCTCGAGCGCTACCTCAACGGCGACCCGCTGGAGATCGAGCCCGCCACTCGCGAGTGGCTGGAGTTCATGGCGCAGGAGATTTCGTCGGGAAAGCGCTGGTACAAGGTGCACATCCTGCGCAGCCCGATCTCCGAGTACCTGCGCTTCGAATGCGAATGGGGATACGCCGTCTCGTCGCAGTACGGCCAGGAGGTCTTCATCCTCGACGAGGCCGAGCACGCACGGCCCGAGGGTGTGCCGAACGAGGACTTCTGGCTGTTCGACGACGACAAGGTCGCCGTCCTGCGCTACGACGATGAAGGACGGTTCCTCGGAGCCGAGCTCGTCGACGGTGCCGGGGCCGCCGCCTACCGCGGCTACCGCGACGCGGTCTTGGAGAAGGCGGAACCGTTCACCGCATGGTGGGACAGGCACCCGGAGTACCGCCGCGAGAACTGGCTCGGTTCCCGGCCATGACCTGCCCTGCATTTAGACTCCCTCCCTGATGGAGGAAGCACCCGAGCGCTACCGGCGCGAACGCGACCAGCTGGCCCGCGCGCTCAGGCGGCTACGTCTCGACAGCGGCCTCACCGGGACGAACGCCGCCCGGCAGGCCGACATGAGCCAGCCCAAGATCTCCCGGATCGAGAACGGCACCACCGTCCCGACCATCGAGGACATCGAAACGCTCTGCCGGTTGTACGGTGCCGACCGCGAAACCCTCTCCGAACTGACCGGCCTGGCCGAGTCGCTGCACCGCCACACCGAGAGCGCGCGGGCGATCCTCCGGGGCGGCGCGTGGCGCAAGCAGCAGCAGATCGGCCGCGTCGAGAAGGAGTCGAAGCGGCTCCGGTTCTTCCAGCCGGCGACCGTGTCCGGGCTGCTCCAGACTCCCGAGTTCACGCGGGAGATCTACAGTCTCTCGGTCTCCGGGGACGATCTGGATCGCAGCATGGCCGCGCTGGCCGAACGCCAGAAGATCTTCCGCGACCGCAGCAAGCGCTTCACGTTCGTCCTCACCGAAGGGGCCCTGCGATGGCGGCTCTGCGCGGACGAGGTCATGGGGGCGCAGGTTCGGCACATCGCGGCACTGGCTCGTCGGCCGAACGTGCGGATCGGCATCATTCCCTTCGCCGCGCGCGTCCGTGAGGTGCCGCTGCACGGGTTCGAGACGTTCGACGAACGGCTGGTCACGGTGGGCCTGGAGACCGCCACGATCACCATCACCGATGCGCGAGACATCCAGTACTACGTGCGGCTGTTCGCCGAGCTGGAGAGAACGGCCTTGTTCGGTGAGGAGGCCGAAGCGATCTTCGACCAGATCGCCTCCGCCTACGCCGACGGCGCGTAGCGCGGTCTGCGGCATTCGGTCAGGCAAGCTGGCGAAGGCCATCGAGGACCCTTTCGAGCAGGTGGATGCTGTGCGGAGAGGCATCCAAGTCCGACCCGATCTGCACCCGACCGGCTGCGGCCAGATCGCTCAACAGGACGCGGGCAACTCGCAGGGGCACACCGCACCCGGCAGCCAGCTCGGACAGAGTCTCGGCGGCCGAGGCGGCCGTGGACCGATAGGCCCGTTCGTACAGTCGGCGCGACTCGGGCTGCAGCCGTGCCGCGAAGGCTCCGTCGTAGACCTGCGCCGTCACGCGTGTGTGCAGGGGAACCTGCCGTGGAACGTCGACGCGCCCGCCCGTCGCCATGTACGGGCGCACCCAGGGGTGCTGGGGCGGTCGAGTTGATGCGTGGATGTCGCCGATCACGCTGGCCTCCGGCCGTTGCGGCGGCGAAGCTCGTCTCGTGCATTCGAGGTGAGGAGGTGTCCGGTGCGGCTGACGAGACGGTTCATCTGATGGGCGACCGCTCCCGCATCCGCGCAGGTCTCGGTGAGGACGGCCAGGCTCGCCGCCGGGCTGATGCCCATGATGAGTAGGTGACCGGGGGTGAGCCGGATCATGGCGTGCTCGTAGTTTCCGCGGTGGATATGGTCGGCGATGCTCCCGCACAGGCCGGTCAGTCCGGCGACCATCGCTGACAGCGAGTCGGCCAGATCGATGGCGAGGTTTCGAGAGGACGTCAGGGCCAACCCATCAGCGGACACAATGATCGCGTGCGAGACGCCGGGCGTTTCACCGACGAAGTCGTTGATGAGCGAGGCGATGTCGTCGGGTACGGACGGTGGGTGGTGGACGTGCTCGGGCGCGGTCATGCCTTCGCTCCTCCCTGCGGGTGACTGATGAAGGACGGAGCTGGGTGGGCTCGGGGGCTGCGCGTATCGGGTGAGAACCTGCTGGACGTTGCGGCGCTGAAGGCGGCCACGTCATCGGCGAAGGACGCCCGCTCGCGTCGTCCCGCAGCGGTGCCCGTCCTCGGGCCCGGATCCACGACCGGCTCGGACGGGCTGTTCAACAGGGCGCCGACAGGTTCAGGGATCTCGCACACCAGATGCGGCGGGATGGTCACCATCGCGACCGTGCCCCTTCGCCCCTCACGCTCGGGTGTGGCCTCGGCCGCGCGGCGGCAGACGAGAGCGAGCCCGAGACCATGCTTACGGGCCAGACGGTGAGCGACCGCGAAACCCGAACGGCGGCAATTGGCGGGGCTCAGCGGCGGGACGGGCCCGACGAACACTCGGTTGAGCGCCTCCGCCCACGCCGGGTCGACTCCGGGGCCGTCGTCCTCGATCCTGACCAGCAGGCTTCCGTCACCGAACGAGCGAGTACTGATCATTGCCGGGGCCTGAGAGCAGCGCGTGGCGTTGTCCAGGAGCACGGCTAGCAGCGAGGCGACGTCATCAGCGGCGTGATCCACCAGCGCCCGATCGGCGACCGGGCCGATGTGGAGCCGGTCGTAGTGCTCGATCCCCGACGCCGCCACGCGAACGACGTCCAGGAGCGAGGACGTGTGAGTGCCGGCTTCGTCCGTGCTCCGTCCGGCCAGGACCCGGATGTCACGAGCGAGACGCCGCATGCGAGCGACTCCGTGATCGATGTCGTACAGCAGCCGCACGCGCTCGGGGACGTCCTCGTCCCGCTCCAACTCGTCGAGAGCCGGGCGAACTTGCTCTGCCAGCAACAGCACACGTGACGCCAGCTGGTCACAGAGTTCTTGCCAGGCACTCGCGTCATGCGAGGACACTCCAGCCCCGTAGCCAACCCTCACTCGGTTGGGAACGGGCGGCGCCAGCCAGTGGGCGATGCGAGTACGCCAACGGCTATGGCGAGACCGCCGCTGGCCCCGGGCGCTGTTGGTACCGGTCACCGGCGTGACGGACTGGTATCGGGGCTCTCGTCGAAGTGGCATCAAGGCTCCATTTGCCTCTGAGGAGTAAAGCTGTGCGGCCCGCGACGGGAGGGAAACGGGCCGCACAGCGGCTGAAGGTGGGCGGTGAGCAAAGGGATGCAGGAACCTGGGTGACTACCGAGGCGGGCATTCCAGAGCGCGCCGACTCGGTCTGCACCTTGGTGGTGGAAGTTCGGAGCCCGCGTCTCCGACCGTCAGTGCCCGAAGGATGCACTCGGTGACGGCGTCGAGGGCTCCCACGGGACCGAGTCGAACTCCGTCGTCCCACACGAACCAGCTCGTGCCCCGTTCCGTCAGGACGCGGATCGAACCGGATATCAACTCCCACCCTCGACCGTCCCGCGCGGCGACGTTCTTGATCGACAACTGTGGTGGGGACTGCGCGAAATCTCGGTCGATGCGCAACGCGCTATGCCCGGCAAGCCTGTCGGCCAGCGCGGCCAGATGACGAATCGCGTTTTCGGATGTGCTGGTCACCGAGCTCTCCAAGGGCGGCGGCTGGGGTTACAAGCCAGCCAGCCACGGCCCGCAGCGGCAACGACCAGTGTGGCGACCGGCGTCCCACCGTGCGGGTGCCACATTGGCATCAAGGCTGCTGGCAGCGCGGAACGCGGCCTTCTAGCGTGAGTGATGAAGGTCCGCGTCTCCCCGGCCGGGAAGGCCCAGATGCCCGAACAAAAGTTGTGCCCAGGGTGCCGTTCAACGCTGCTGTCCCGTTACAACACCGAACCCGTCTGCGGGGCCTGCCAGCGGGCATTGCGGGAATCCCCTGTCAGCGCGCCAACGTGGCTATGGGACACCCCGCCGATGCGTCGGGCCCTGGCCGAGCTGAACTTCAGCGGCGTCCTGGCGTTGCTGCGCTCGGCCGCGGGCCTCACTCAGCAGCAGATGGCCGACCTCGTGCCCGGCTGGAGCAAGACAAAGGTCGCCCGGGCCGAATCCGGCGAGCGGGGAACGCTGTACGACATCCGGGAGCTGCTGGCGTGGGCCGACGCGCTCTGCGTGCCACGGGAGGCGCTGCTGCCGCTCGTCCTGGGCACGCCAGACGCAGTCTACCCACCTCAAGATCCCCGGGAGGGGGACGAATTGGACCGCAGGACTTTCAACGGCGGCATGCTCGCCCTGACCGCCTGGCCCCTGCTACCGGACGGCTTCCTCTCGCCCGGCAGGATCGGCCGCACTCATGTCGACTACCTGCAGACCTGCGCCGACGAGCTGTGGACTCGGGACTGGAGCGTGGGCGGCGCGAGCTTGCTCAGGAACGGCCTGCGCCTGTTCGCCCGCGCCAAGGCGATGCTGGACGAGAGCGACTACGACGAACGGATCGGTCTCGACCTCCTTCGGGCAACCGCGGACCTGGGGAACTGCACGAGCTTCCTGGCTTTCGACTCCGGGGAACGGTCCCTCGCCCGCCGGCTCGCGCAGGAAGCCGCGATGCTCGCCGACAGCGGAGACGACTCGGAGTTGCGCGCCCACGTACACGCGACGGTCGCCATGCAATCGACCGCGCTGGCCCGTTCCAGCGGGCAGCGCGGTCCCGCCCGGGAGGCACTGCGCTCACTGCGCATCGCCGCACAAGCTGCGAAGCACCACCCCTCGCCGAGACTCCATGCTCTGATCGATATGCGCACCGCCACGGTGAGCGCCCTCCTCGGCGACGCCGCGACCGCCCGCGCCTCGATCGCCGCGGCTCACCGCGAGCTGGACCGTGGCGACCATCCCACCGACAGGCAAGCGCTCGGGTTCGTCAGGCGTTCCGAAATCATGGGACACGAAGCACGCGTAACCGCGCTGCTCGGCGACCCCACCAGGGCCGCAAAGCTCCTTGAACGCGTGCTCGACACGATGGAGCTGGCGCCGCGCAATCAGGTGTACTACCGGGCGATGCTTGCCGAGATGCGGCTTGCCGCCGGTGATACGGCCGAGGCGTTGGAGGTCGGTCACCGAACCCTCAGCGACCTGGAGAACGTGGGCTCGATGCGAGCGCTGAGAACGCTGCAGCCGCTCGCCCGCCGCGACGCCGAGTTCCACGATCGCTACGGGACGATCGCCAGCGACCTATCGACGAAAGTAGCGTCCTTGGCATGACCCTCAGCGGCACGCCCGAGTTCGAGTTCCGCCGTTATGACGCCGAGCAGGCCCGCGCCGTCCGCACCACCGTCGAAGACGTCTACCGAGACGCTTACGCCGACGCCATCGCCAGCGGTGACCCCTTCGACTCTCCCGAGCAGTTCATGACCCGCTTCGACGCCTACACCGCCTCCGGACGCGGCTTCGACATGGTGGTGGCCTACCTCGACGGCGAGCCGGTGGGGCAGACCTGGGGATGGCCGCTCGGAGCCGACACGGCATGGTGGCGCGGACTCCTCGAAGAGCCCGAGCCCGGCTTCACCGAAGAGAACGGCACCAGAACCTTCGCGCTCTCGGAGATCATGGTTCGCCGCAGATGGACCGGCCAAGGTGCCGCCCACGCGCTGCACGACGAGCTGCTGGCACGGCGGAACGAAAAGCGGGCCACGCTGCTGGTCGAAGCCGACAACCGCACCGCCTACCGCGCCTATAAGGCGTGGGGCTGGCACCGCGCCGGCCGACTCCGCCCCAGCTGGCCGGACGCCCCACTATTCGACGTCCTGATCCTTCCCCTACCGCTCGACCCAAGTGACATCCGCGGGGATGCGCGGCTGGTGTAGCTGGCGGGACCGTCGGGGCAGAGGCGGGACCAGCAGTTGAGGCAACGCTCGCCTGAAGCAGGGTCGACACCCCAGCGAATCCGAAGCCGTCCTGGCCCCAGTGGCCGGGCGTCACCTTGAAGGTCCGGATCTGTCCGGTCTCGAGATGTTGCCGCTTGGGGGTTGGCGAGAAGGCGTGTCGTGGAGTTGCTGCGTGGCGAGGTGCTTGGCGAGGGAGGTGGGGAAAGCGTCAAGCGGTGCTGCGGTTTGCTGCTCCGCCATCGGGTGCGGTGTTGCAGTCTTCTGGTTCGCCTCGATGCTTTGGATTGCGTTTCTCAGCAGGTTTGCTGCGTTGTGCCCCTCGGATTCGGCGACTTCATAGCGGTTAAAAAGCTGGATGGCGCGGTTGTGCCATTTGGGGACGTCAGGGTAGCGAGGGTGGTTCAGGTTCTCTTTCTCGATGGCGATGATGACGGCTGCGTCGCGGCTGGCGGCGCGCCGGTGGTGGGCGATGGTGTTGCAGGCATCGAAGGCCTTCAGAGAGGCGGCTGCGACCTCGGTTGCCTGTGCTGACGTTCGTGCCAGTTCATCGAGCGGCCTGATCAGGTAGGTGCTGCGGGGAGACGGGCGCCAGTCGGGGTCGCTGTAGACGAGGCGTCCGAGCCTGACGATCAGGTCGCTGGCATCGGTTGAGATCGGGCTGTCCGGAGGGCCGAAGTAGCCGGGGAGTCGGTTCCAGTGCTTGACGACCAGGCGCCATTTCCATCTGGTGCGGTTGGCGGCCATGGCGGTTTCGTTGAATATTGCGCCCGGGGTGTCTTCGTGGAGCTCTTCGAGCCGCCGGGCCAGGCTGAGGATGAGTTTGTGGTTGATGTCGCTGGTGACGGCGGCTGCGGTGGCGAGGTAGCGCCAGGTCGCGACGCAGACCGGCGCCTGCGGGTTCTTGAGGCGTTGGACACTGGCGTGGATTCCGTTGAGGAGTTCAGCGAACCCCTCGCCGGGCCGGGGCGGGATGCGCTCCGGGGTGGTCCGAAAAGGGATGGCGGATGCGAGTTCCCGGCTGTGCTGTCCGAACACGCGGGAAATGACTGCGGCCTGCAGTAGGGGCCCGGCGGCCTCCGCGGAAGGGGAGGCCGCCTGCTGGCTCAAGTGGGCGCAGGTAGCGGTGTATTCGGCGAGGTCGTACATGAGGGAGCGGGCCGTGTCGGTGGCGTTGATGACGGCGGCGCTGTCGGAGGTCGGCTGATCAGGGGCCGTGGGGAAGTGAGAGGCCAGGAGGTCGAGGCCGCACCCCAGAGCGACGGAGACGGACCGAAGCCTCCCTGCGAGCTCCGTGGCCGGCATTTCGGTGGCTGAAGGAGCGCCGAGGGTGAGCTGGGCATCGCTGAGGAGCAGCGCACTTCGGCGGGCGGCGTCCCGCACTCCGTGTTCGTCGGGGTGCGGGACGCCGAAGCCGGTGGTGAGGCGGTCGTGGTAGCGGGCCAGGACGGTGGTGAGGCGCGACAGCTCGGCGGGCACGGCCGGATGCCGGGCTTGCGCGATGGTTTCGGGTGCGTGGAGTGTTCGTCTGAGTTCGGTGAGGTGCTGGCGGGCGAGGGCGGACATGTCACCGAAGGTCGCCACGGCTACCGGAGGGCTTCCCGGAGCCGGCTGGCGTGCAGGGCCGCCTGCAGGCAGGCTGCTTTGTCGTCAGGGTCGGCGGCGAGTTCGGCGGCGCGGACGAGGTTCTGGGTCACCTTTCTGGCGAGTGCGAACAGAGCGTCGGCGGTCGCGTCCTCGGCGGTGCGATCCGACGGGACGGCGGCGTGCAGTGAGGGGGCCTGCTTCAGGGCCTGGTGGGCTTGGACGGCTTCGCCTTCGGCCAGCCCCCAGGCGATGAAGCCGTTGGGCTCTTGGGCGGCGAAGGCGGTGATGACGCGCTCGGTGTGGGCGAGGTCGTTGAGCGCGGCCGTCATGATCTCGCTGAACCAGGTGTGCCGGACTTCTTCGTGCTCGCGTTCGTGGGCCATGCGGGATGTCCTCCGTAGGGGCATGAAGGTGAGCGTCAGGACGGTCCGTGGTGCTCTCTTTCGAGTGACGGCTCGAATGTGGAGGCACGGTCATCGTCCTTGGGTGAGAACGTCTCCGTGTGCTTGGTGACCTTGGGGTGCAGTCCCTTCAGGAGTTCGGGGACGGAGACGCCGCTCCATGTGCTGAGAGCGGAGAGCAGTTTCTGGCAGTCCTGCCGCAGGGCCGGCTGGAGTGACGGCGCTGTGCGAGGGATGCGGGCCGCGAAGCCGATGTAGGCCGATTCGGCCTGGAGCGCGTGCGTCACTTCCCCGGTGGTCGTGCTCGTCGCGGGGAACGGTGGGGCCGGTTCGAGGTCGGCGGCACGTTCATCGTAGACGCGGGAGACGCCGGGGACGACGATGAGGAAGAGGCGGTCCTCGTGGTCGTCGATGGTCGCCCAGCCGATGATGGTGCCGCAGCGACCATCATGGTTGAGAAGCCGAACGTGGTCGCCGATGAAGTAGGTTGCCTGCTCGGCGGCCT
Organism: Actinomadura sediminis; assembly: GCF_042675525.1. Classification (NCBI taxonomy): domain Bacteria; kingdom Bacillati; phylum Actinomycetota; class Actinomycetes; order Streptosporangiales; family Thermomonosporaceae; genus Actinomadura; species Actinomadura sediminis. Next base: position 6,405 of record NZ_JBHTJA010000008.1, on the reverse strand, counting down.
CCTCGGCGTGAGCGGATCGGCCGACGTTGACCGCGTGGGCGAAGCTGAGATCGTGCTGGTTGGCGTAGTGCTCCAGGTCGCAGATCAGTGCGGCCAGGAGCGCCGAGGAGTAGAGCTTGTCCCGTCCGAGGAGTGAAGACTTGCCCGGGAAAGCGGCCTCTTCATAACCCTCCAGCGCCTTGGAGGCTCGGACGAGCTGGCTGGTCTTCGGATCGTGGTTCATCTGTTCACCTCAATGCTGTGTGGACGTGACCGGCGTGATGCGCGGCCCGCAGACAGGCCGTCCGGTCGCCGGGCTCGGTCGTCTTGGAGGCGACGTTCACGATCGCCTCGGCAACGACCAATACGAAGGCGCGAATGGAGTCGGCGAGCTCCTCGACGTCGTTGCCTTCGGTGGACGCACGATCAGCGCAGCCCAGCGTGGGAGCCATGGACAGCGCGGACCAGGCGTTCGTGGCCTCCGCTCGTGCGACCTGGTATCCGGGATAGGTGCTGGCCGGGGCGGCGTCGGCGAGGACGATGGTGGCGCGTTCGACGACTTCCAGCCCCTTGAAGGCTGCTGCGAGCAGGGCCGGGACGCCGTCTGCAGACCGGATCTCTGCGTTGACGGTCTCGAAATGTTGCTGCAAGGAGCTGCTCCACCTTGTCGACACCATGGCCTTGAAAAGGCCTTGATGTGCCTCGTTGACTAAAGTTGATAAGGCCAGTGTGGGCATCCGCCAGGCAATGATCAACGATCGTGGCGGAGTGTCGCGCCTATGCCTCGAAGTTGACGGCTAGCGAGCCGGGCCGTGCCTTCGGGGATGGGCGCTCGCCCCCGGCTTCGGCGCTCCTGCAACGGAATCGCGCAAGCGCTCCGCGATGGGTACCGGGAAGCCCTGAGCGGCCAGCCTCCCCGGGGTGGGCTCTTCCACCGTGGACGTCGGCTGCTGCGCGGCACCCGGTGACGGGAGGCGTTCCGCGACGCGGCTGAGGAGGAGATCGGTAACGCTTCGCCTGTCCATGTCGGTCCAGGAGACGAATGCCCTGAGGAGGGCGCGGTGATCCCGGAGATCGTCCGGGTTCGGGGCGACTCCGCTGATGTCCGCGAGTCCGATGCGCGTTGTCGCCTCGACCAGTACTTCCTCGGCTCTCAGCGGGTTGGCGATTACACCTTCTGCGGTGGAGGTGGCGGGGAAGCCCGGAGCCGGATCGAGATCGGCGCCGATGACCCGCCGGTCGCTGTTGTCTCCGATGAAGTGCACGTAGTACTCGGTCAAGCCGTGTTCGGGGACGAAGAGCCCGGTGATGGTGCCCCGTGTAGGGCGGCCGAGTAGGACCGCCTCCTCCGCGGCAGGCCCTTCGAGCTCGACTGTCGAGCCGATCGTGTAGGTATCGGCCGGCTGTTGCTCGACGCGGAAGTAGCCGCGCGACTCGCCGAGGATGTCGCCGAAGTCCAGACCGCGGCGTTCGGCGTAGTGCATCAGGTCGACGAGGAGGTCGCCGAGCAGGTCACGGGCGTGGGCGTCGCTCGTCCGGTGGCCGAGGTGTCCGGTCTCCTCGAACAGGCCCTGGAAGGTGTCGAGGATGGTGGCTGCGAATTCGGCGAATTCGTCCGGGCCGGCATTGGCCATCATGGCTCCGGTGGTCGGTGTGGCGGGTCGGGGCTAGGGGTGCTGTCTGGCTGGACGGCCGGGTTCGGTTGGTCGTGTCGGACGCACCTGGCGTGCGTGTTCTTCGTCGGCTCGCAGGGTGTCGGCGAGGTCGTCGGGGAATGCGGTGGCTGCGAGTTCGGCTGATGAGGGCGCCCGCGGGTCGTCGTTCGCGGTGTGCAGGGCTTTCCAGGCGATGCGGCGGAGGTGGCGGGCGACGGTTGCGTGTGTGGTGCCGGACCAGTTGGCCAGCGTTCCGGAGAGTTCGGCGAGGTCGGCCAGCGCTTGCGGGTCGGCGGCGGAGCCGGCGTGGTCGCGCAGCATCTCGATGGACAGCGCGATGATCGTGGCTTCTGCCTCGGTGGCGGAGTGGACGATGCCCGTGGTGCGCGTCGGGACGAGCGGGATGGGCACGGCGGGCCGGAGGTCGGACGTTCGAGCCTGCAGGGGTTCGGCGAGTCCTGGCACGCGCACTGTGCAGGTGTTCTGGCCGGTGGGGGATGCCTTCAGTTCGTCGATGAATCCGCGGTAGTCCGGGCCGCCGTTGGGTTGGCGGCCGGGTCGGAATTCGACTTCGGCGTTGAGTAGGAATCGGTCGGGCAGGGCCATGGCGTAGGTGTCGGGGTCGGTTCGGGCTCGGACGAGCTGGTCGATGAAGTCGACGGTGTCGAGGTCGTTGTGTTCGGCGTAGCGGAGGAGGTCGTGGACGAGTCCGTGAATGAGGCCTCCGGCTTCGGCTCGGCTTTCGCGGTGGCCGGTGGTGAGGCCAGGGAGCAGGTGTTGCTGGTAGGCGTCGAGCGCGAGAAGGGCGGCGTCGATGCGGTCGGGCATGCGGAACTCCAGAAGGAGAGGCGAAAGATTCTGCGAGTTGGCGGTCAGGACAGAGCTACGCGTCGGCTGCATGGATGACGTCATCGTCGGATCGCAGCCATCCGAAGGGCACCGGGACGAGGCGCGCTTGGTGCGGCGCGAGGTGTTCGTTCTCGGTGCATTGGTAGAAGGGCCCGCGTGGGCCGAGCAGTACCGGGAGTTGGTGGTCGAGGTGGTCGCGGTACCACAGGGCCATGCCGGTGGCGCCTTGCAGGCGCATGGCCTCCCAGGCGTACCAGAGGGCGGTGAGCCGGGAGATCGCCTCGTCGTGCCGCCACCATTCGGCGCACCAGCGGAACTCGCCGCCGAGCGTGCGCCTGTACATGGGGATGAAGTGGTGCGTCACCCACCTTGTGACGTTGGGGTAGAGCGGCTCCGGCGTCTCGTTCGAGCTTGAGCGGTTGTCGTCCTGGGGCTGCAATGAGTCTCCTGAGTACGCGAGGAATGCACGTGGGAGTTCGTCCTCTCTGGTATGCCGCGGCCGTTACCAGGTGTCTGGTGCGGGCTCGTCGCGGATGGCGTAGTAATCGCGGGCGGCTTCGGCGATGGCGGCGTCCGCGGTCTTGATGGCCTGGTTGATGGCGGTGGCGTGCGGCCCGGCGTACCAGGGGCGGAGCCGGACGAGTGCGGGTTTGGTGCCGGTGGCGAGCAGGAGTGCGGTGCCGGTGGGCAGTGCGCGGATGTCGGCGGCTTCGAGGATTTCTTGGCGTCGTAGGGAGATCTGTTCGCTGGCGCGTCCGTCGTTGTAGGTGATGGAGCGGACGGGGACGTCGTGCTGGCCGATGAGGGTGGCCAGGTCGCGGACGAGTCGGGGGGAGTCGATGCCGGCGCCGATGAGTTTGCGGGTGGCGGCGCCCCAGAGGGCGGCCATGCCGGGTTCGCCCCAGACGGTGACGCCTTGTTCGTAGCTCTGCAGGATGGTGACCGGGATGATGCCGCGCGATCCGAGGTGGGAGTACAGCTGAGGCAGGTCGGCGATACGGCAGATGTTGGCGGCCTCGTCGAGGGCGACGACCAGGGGCGGGTCGAGGCGTCCGCCGGCCTGTTCGGCGCGGCGTTCGGCGGCGCGCATGGTGGTGTCGGTGAGCGCGGCGATCAGCGGCGCGGCGGCCGACAGCGATTTCGACAGCAGGTACAGGGTGTCGCGGGAGCCGGCGAAGGCGTGCGGGTCGAACACCGGCAGGTCGTCGTTGGGGGTGACCCAGGCGAGGATCTCCTCGTCGCGCAGGGCTTTGGCGGCGGTGCGGGCGGTCTGGTAGATCCCGTCACGGGTCTCGACGGCACCGTTCTGGGTGCCCTTGAGTGAGGACGCCATGAGCTGGAACCCGGCCTCCTGCAGCAGCTCGATCGGGGTGGGGACGGCCGGTTCGTCGAGCCATTGCGCGACGTGGTGCAGGGATCGTCCGGACGTGGCGGCGGCGAGGAACAGCGCGCACAGCAGGTCTTGGGCGGCGGGTCCCCACAGGTCCTTTTTCTGGCCGTCGTCGACGGTGAGGACGAAGTGCCCGGCGAGCCGGTGGGCGTCCTCGAAGGTGGCCAGGCCGTTGAGGGGGTTCCACCACCAGGTCTGCGGCTGGTAGGTGATGTGCTGAGGGTCGAACAGCCAACTGCGCCCGCCGGTGCGTTCGGCGCGGACGGCGGCGATCGCCGACCACAGATCCGCCTTGTTGCTGGTCGCGATGACCGCCCCCGGCGCCGACAGCACGTGCGGGATCGACTGCGTGGTCGTCTTGCCCGACCGCGGCGCCATGAACGCCACGACGGTGTCCTCCCACGAGGTGAACAACGTCGGGCCGCTACGGTCACCGGGCAGAAGCACATCGCCCAGCACCAGCCCCATGTCGTCGGGTGCGACGTCGCCCGGGGCAGTGTCGCGCAGAGAGCGGCGCAGGCTGACGGCCTTGTTCGCCGTCGCGTCCGATTGCAGCGCGGTGAGGCCAGGGTTGTCGGCGAGCGCGGCCACCGCATCCCCAGGCTGTGGATAACGCGCGGAGATACGTTCCCACCCGACCCAGATCCCGGTCGCGGCGGCGGTGACGATCACCGTGAGAACACTGATGACCAGGGGCGTTGGCGTTCCCGGCCATGCCTGGTCGGTGTTCCGCTCGGCGAGGACGAACGCGAAGTCGGCACCGAACGGCATCACGCGTCCATCGGTGAACGCGGCGGCGACCTTGGCCGAGGCCCACAGGATCCACAGCCCGACGATCGGCGTCCAGCAGGCGGCGAGGACGAACCATCCACCAGTCGCGCTGGAGTGGAACATCGACGCACGAGGGCCGAGTGCGCGACTCATGCGGTTCCTCGGATGGCCTGGTCGGTGTCATAGAGGTCGCTTTCGGCGCCGACGAGGGACAGTTCGACGGGGATGCCGAGGCGTTCGCCGGTCTTGATGAGGTACTTGCCGCGGCCGGGGTGGCGCGCGCCGGGCTGCCAGCTGTCGGGGGCCGACCAGGAGGACACGAGGTGTTGTTCGGGTCCGGTGAGCGGGGCGATCTCGTGGACGCGCGCCAACTCGCGCGGCGGCAACCCAGCCAGGACGGTGATGGCGGAACGGTCGGCGAACCCCTTGGCCTTTGCACGGTCCTCTTCGGTGGCGAGGGCGTCGAGGTCGGCGAGCGAGTGGGTGATCATGATGGACGCCATTCCCTTGGCGCGATTGAGGCGAGTGAGGGCGTCGGCGTGCTCGACGAGGCCAGGGGCGCCGCGTAGGGCACGCCAGAGTTCGTCCATGACGCCCAGGTAGGAGCGGCGTGGGGCGGCACCGAGTTCGGCCAGGGCGGTGGCGGCGTCGACCATGCCGAACGCGTACGCCCAGGTGCACAGCATCGCGGCCGTGAGGAGCTTGTCGCCTGCGGCGCGCACGCGGGAGATGTCGACGCTGATGGCTGGCGCGTCGAGGTCGAGGGTGCGGGTCGTGGGAGAGTCGAAGACACCGGCCAGGGAGCCGGAGATGAGCAGATCCAGCGTGAACACCAGCTCGCGGGTCTGAGTGCGGTAGGAGACGTCGGTGTCGGTGCGGGCTGCGGCCCGCAGCTCCGCGGGGCCTTCTTCGACGATGCGCAGGACGTCGACGATGGTGGGTTCATGGTCGAGGCGGTCGTCGAGCAGGTCGATGGCCTGCCCGAGCACGACCTCCTCGGCGTTGGTGATGCGGGCCTCGCGCACGAGCGTCGCCAGCGCCAGCAGCAGCGACAGCCGCCGCGACCGCACTTCCCATCGGAGCGTTTCGGCGTCGGCGCCGGTGAGGCGTCGCCGGGCTTCGTCCAGCGGTCCGGCGTCGAGGGGGTTGATGCGGTCGGCGCCGCGTCCGACTCGGATGACCTGGCCGCCGAGGTATTCGACGAGGCGCGTGTAGTCGGGCTTGGTATCGCCCAGGACGATCGGTGTGGTTCCGGTGGCGACGGCGCCGGTGACGAGCCGCTTCACCAGCGTGGACTTACCGGTACCGGGCTGCCCGAGAACGAACATCCCCGGGTTGGTGACGAGCCCTTCGCGTAGCCACGCGAGGGGGTCGAGGCAAACGACTTCGCCCCAGAGTTGGTGGCGTCCAACGGGGGTGCCGGCGGTCGGCGTGCCGGAGCCGGCGGTGAAGGGGTAGAGGCCGCAGGCTTGGCTGGTGGTGGCTTGGTACTCCGGCGCCGCCTCGACGTGCGCGGCGCGTCCGGCACCATGCCCGCGCCAACCCCAAGCAGGGGCGAGCGGCTCGGCCATCGCCTGCTGTTCAACGTGGTGAGTCATCAGGAATAAGTGCTCCAGGTTCAGCGGATGAGGCGGCGGCCGAGGGCGGGCGGACAGATGCCGCACGGCAGGGTGGTGGCGAATCCGGCGGCCTGGCTGCCCCACATGCGGCGCAGGCGGATCTTGGCCGAGTCCGCCGCGGTCTCCACGTGCGCGACCGCGC